>CAZNCO010000087.1:0-11156 GCA_964571345.1 uncultured Ohtaekwangia sp. | reverse complement strand
ATATGAAGAAGTTGCTGTTCTTTCTGGAGCAAAAATTACGTGCCGATGGCGTTGCCTGTTTTTATACTATCGCTCGTGCAGAATCCATTTCCATGAACAAAGCTTTTGCGCAATTGGGTTATTCATATGGAGGTCGCCTGGTAAACAATTGTTTTATCTACTCCGGTATTGAAGATATGAATGTGTGGTATAAATTCTGATTCAACTTAATTTGATTTAACTATGGTGGGGCTGAATTTCAGATTACTAATTATAATGGTTTTGGTTACTCTATTCGATTTTTGTGCTGCGCAGCGAGTGCCCGTGCTAAATCAAATCAAGTTGCCGCATAATTATTATTTCAGAGAACTCTACTTGCCTCAGTTAACCAGCGGCCCCTCTTCAGTTGCCTGGATGCCGGATGGAAAGGCACTCGTGTATTCGAAAAATGGAAGCTTGTGGAAACAAAATATTAATGACTCGATCGCACAGCAACTGACAGATGATATTGGATATGATTATCAGCCAGACGTATCACCCGATGGAAAGAAGATAATTTTTGTTCGGTATAATGGCGAGTCCGTTCAATTGATGCTGTTGGATGTTAGTACAGGTAGAACAATATTTCTTACCGAAAATCATGAAGTGTATCTGGAGCCGAGCTGGTCGCCAGATGGAAAACAAATCGCATTTGTGTCAACACGTAATTCTGGACATTTTTTATTACACACTGCCAGAATCGAAAACGATCAGCTCACTTCCATCAAATGTTTGACTCCCGACAGGAAGAGCATAGCAAAACGATATTACTATAGTGAGTTTGATCATGCAGTCAATCCAGTTTGGTCACGCGATGGAAAGGAAATCATTTTTGTGTCAAACAAAGAGATCGTGAACGGTACGGGCGATATCGTAAAGATTAACATTGAGTCGGGTGAAGTGAGGAGTGTTCATCGTGAAGAAACCAATTGGAAAACAAAACCAGATATTTCTCCTGATGGCACACGAATGGTGTACAGTAGTTACCTCGGACGCAACTGGCACCAGCTGTGGCTTCTGCCGACTGAAGGAGGTTCGTCTATGCCGTTGACGTATGGTGAATTTGACAATACGTCACCGCGTTGGTCGCCTGATGGAATGCAAATTGCTTTCATTTCAAATCGCACAGGCAATACATCTCTTTGGTTGATCAAGGTTTTTGATGGAGCTCAGCAATTAATTGCACCAAAAGAAGTTCGTTACTTAAATCCCCACACGTCTCTTGACTTACATCTTGTAGATGAAAATGAAAAAACTATCCCAGCCCGAGTTTCTGTTACGGATAGCCGTGGTAAATTTTATGCGCCTGAAGATGCTCTCATTAAAGCAGATGATTCACGTTATCCAGAAATTCGAAAATTTGAAAGCCACTACTTTCACAGTACGGGGTCAGAAACAATGCAGGTTCCATTAGGTAAGATAAACATTCAGGTCGCCCGTGGGCCGCAATACGAAATTACCAAGATGGAAATTGATGTAAAGCAATCTTCAAAGCCAGTAACAGTTGTCCTAAAGAAACAGCAGCTTCCGGCAGGTGCGCGCCATTTGTATAGCGGTGATTTGCATGTGCACATGAACTATGGCGGAAGCTATCGCAATACACCTGAGATTCTGGCATCGCAGGCAGAGGCTGAGGTATTGGACTTTGTTTTCAATTTTGCGGTAAACAAAGAACAACGCATTCCGGACCTATCTTACTTTACAACCAAGCATGATCCATCATCAAAATATAAATCGGTAATCCTAAACGGTCAGGAATTTCATACGAGTTTCTGGGGACATCTTGGATTGTTAAATCTAAACGATCATTTTATTCTTCCGGATTATTCAGGCTATCCGCAAACAGCAGCAGCAAGTCTTTTTCCTCACAACAGCTTTGTTGCAGACCGTGCGCACGAGCAAAAGGCTTTAGTGGGGTACGTTCATCCTTTTGAAACATCGGAGATTTTTCCGGAGCAGTCTGAAAATCTTTTCAATGCATTGCCGATAGATGCGGCCCTGGGCAAGGTAGATTATTATGAATTGATCGGGTTTGCAGAACACAAAGCTTCTGAGGCCGTGTGGTACCAACTCCTCAATTGTGGGTTTCATATTCCAGTGGGCGCAGGAACAGATGCGATGGCTAACTATGCCAGCTTGCGTGGACCAGTGGGACTTAACCGGGTATATGTAAGTAGCGATGGTGAAATGGAATATCAGGAATTTCTGAAGCATCTGAAGGAGGGTAAAACTTTTGTGACCAACGGGCCATTGATTGGTTTTACTGCAGAAGGTAAAAACGCAGGCGACAGTATTTCAATTTCACCGAAAGGGCAGAGTTTGTCTTACAAGGCATTTTTGAGAAGCCAGGTGCCCATTGATCATGCCGAAGTAATTTGGAATGGCGAAGTTGTGGCGCGGCATGCGCTGCCCGGAAACAGAACAACAGCAGATCTTACTGGTTCCATTAGGGTGAAAGGCTCTGGTTGGCTGGTCTTTCGTGTTTGGAACGATATTGCGCATCCAGATATATTGGATATGTATCCTTTTGCAACCACCAACCCGATTTATATTTCCACCGGAGTTAAAAATGTAGATGCAAAACAAAAGGCTGCAGCCAGTTATCTTCTTAAATGGGTTAACCGTATTGAAGTAAAAACCAAAACGCTTCCCTTTCGCACAGAATCTGAAAGAAAGTTGATGCTAAAAGATATTGAATCAGCTAAAAGCTTTTATCAGCATTTGCTCAAATAGAAAATGAAATGTGTTGTCGTTGCACATTGACTTAAGCTTAAAATCTGTGAATCTCCGGCTTCCCAAAACGAAAGCTTTGTGTCGCTTTTTCTTTCATAAAAAAGGTTGGGTTTCTTGATGACTTTTGTGGTCTGAACGACATGACAAACATCAGTTTTTTTGCGTAAAAATGATTTATCTCCCAAAAGCTAAAGCATTAACTTTAACGCCTGGATTTTACGTAACATCTATTATTGGCATTTAACTCTACAAACATGAAAGCTCCTTTGCGAATTTTTTTCCGTGCTTTACAAAACATATTCAAGCACCACAACTATACTGTTAAGTTTCTATTTCTTTTAGTTTTTTTCGGTCTTTCAAATTTTTTGTCGGCAGCCACAATAAGCAGTACGGCTGCTGGCGGAGATTGGAGTTCAGGTACTACATGGGTTGGAGGAGTAGTGCCCACTGCCACGGACGATGTGTTTATTGTTGCAGGTTCAATGGTAGTTGTTCGCTCACCTTATGTTTCGAGTGCTCCTGCAATGTGTAATTCCATTACCATTGAAGGAACCCTTACTATCGGTAGTGGAAGCACAACCCCGCACCAACTGAATGTGCAAACATTCATTATGATAAACAGTGTGGGTACTTTAAATCAGGGTGGCAATGCTTACAATGAAATTTATTTGTCGGGAGATTTTACCAACAATGGAACATTTACTCCAACTGGAAATTCTGGCTCCTTAAATATTACATTTAACGGCATCACAGGACAGACTATCAACGGATCTTCGGGTAGTTTAAATTTTGGCGATATTATTATTAACAAGACGTCAGGTCAGTTATCGGTTAATGCTGGTATTACTTCAGTTACGGCAGTTACGGTTAATCAGATGTTAGGGAGTTTCCTTTCTCCCGCAACTTTGCTGGCTACGGGAGATATTAAATTGACAGGTGGAACATTCACAGCTGGATCGAACACATATGTGAGTGGTAACTTTACAAATGATGGGGCTTCGTTTGTGGCTGGATCAGGAACGGTGATATTTTCGGGAGCAAGTCAATTGGTGGGTGGATCAACTCCTGTTACTTTTAACCAATTGGTTGTTAACAATGGTTCGAATACTACTATTAGCACCGCCCCAACCATCAATGGAGATTTGATAGTGAATGATGGTGCATTCCTTACAATAACACCTAACATTACAGTCAATGGTAAAACAATTGTTGGAAATGGATCGAGTGGTTCCATCACATTTTACACTAATGCGAGTCCTAAAATATTCAATGGACTAATCACAATAAACAATGGTGCTACATGGGACAGTAGTATTCAAAGTAATGAGAATTTTCACTTGTCGGGCGGCCTCGCGAATTTTGGCACAATGACTCCTGGTAACGGGATTTATTTCTTTGAAACAAATGCTCAGGATGTAAGTGGAAGTGTGAATGTTTATACAGCCGATGTTGCCATAGCTCTTACTAATAAGGGAACGTTTACAATTACCAGTTCTTTGCAGGGCAGTGGAAGTTTGACACAATCGGCTAATTCAATTTTAGATATTGGCGCGTCAAATACGATTGCAACACTAACTGCCTCTGCGCCCGGAAACACAGTAAACTATTATGGAGTGGCTCAATCGGTAACGGGAATTAACTATGTGAATCTGGGTCTTTTGGGGGATGGAACCAAGACATTATCAACGAACACGACCTCAATTTCTGGTAATCTTACACTCAATGGAACTGTATCTACTACAACGGTAATTCCAATAGTTATTGGAGGGGATCTCAACATTGGCGATGGAGCAACATTCACAGCAGCTGGTGTCGATATTACTGTTATCGGAAGCACAAATATTGGAAACGGATCAAGTGGTCAGCTGATTATCTCTTCTACAGCCGGTACAAAAACCTTTGCGGGCCTCGTTACGGTTGCATCAGGCGCTACCTGGGATAACACAGTGGGTGAGAATCCTCACTTTCAAAATGGAATCCTGAATAATGGAACTTTCACCTCAGGCTCGGGAATCAATTTTTTTGAAGTTAATAACCAGTCAATAGGTGGCACGATTTCGATGGAAAACGTGAGCACGGCTGCTGGCATAACCGTTACTAATAATGGGACGATAACAACTTCAACCGACTTAACTGTTAACGGATCGTGGACTCAAGGATTGAATTCGGTACTCAACATCAACGGCACCAGCGCTATCGCGGCCATGGATGCGTCAAGCCTTGCCAATACTATAAATTATACGGGTGCAGATCAAACCGTGAAATCATTTGTTTACTATAACCTGGGACTTTCCGGATCAGGAACTAAAACGCTGCTATCTGGAATTAATTCTATCCTGGGGAATCTGGCTTTGAGCGGTACGCTTACATCGGCCACTTCAAACACACTTGCTATTGGTGGAGACCTTTTTGTTGGTGACGGAACAACATTTAATGTGAATGGATTTAATTTTAGTGTAGGAGGCAAGACAATGGTAGGGTCGGGTGCAAGCGGTACTTTGAATTTCACTTCATTAGTAGGAGTAAAAACATTCTCGGGGCTTATTACGATATCAGCCGGTGCTACATGGAATAATTCAACGAATAATTCTGCAATTACATGCCGTGGAGGACTCTCAGCAACCGGTACATTTCAATCGGGTACTGGAGTTTATACGTTTGATACCAATGCGCAAAGTTTAACAGGATCGTTTTCGATACCCAATGTTGTCGTGAATGGAGTTGCATTAACAAACAACAATTCGTTGACGATCGCAACCTCTCTTTCTGGAACCGGAAGCATTACACAAGGAAGTGGGGCAACCTTGATAATCAATGGCAAATCCGCGCTTTCGTCAATCGATGCATCGGCATCAGGAAACTCTGTCACATACAATGCAACTTCGCCAGCCATCATTGCTGGTATATATAATGATCTGATTCTTAACCAAGCATCCGGAACTGCGGCATTGAGTGGTAATGTTTCTGTTAATGGAACGCTTACATTGAGTGCTGGAAATCTGGACATTGGTACAAGTACTCTTACTTTAGGAAATGCTGCCGCGATAAGCGTCTCTTCACCTTCTGCAGCGAAAATGATAATCGCATCGGGCGGTGGTGAAGTTCGTAAGACTTTTGGCTCTACTGGTTCCTTCACTTTCCCGGTAGGCGACAATATCGCAACAGCTGACTATTCGCCTGTGACCGTCAATGTTACATCAGGCTCTGGTTCGGGCTATATTGGCGTTTCAGTTGTAAATTCTAAAAATTCGTCAAATGCAAGTAGCACCGATTATCTGAACCGCTACTGGAACATAATGCAGTCTGGAATTACAGGATGTGTCGCTACCATCACTGGAACGTATGTTGCCGCAGATATTTCAGGAACTGAAGCGAACATTAAAGCTGCCCAACTGGATGGTACGTTTGATCAGGTTTCAAATGGTTGGAAACCATTTTCAGTTTTAGCTAGTAATTTACTTACTGCCACAGGTGCTACATTAACAAACGGTCAAACATCAGTATTTACTGGAATTTCGGGTGCAAGTCCTACTGTTAGCATTACAGGCGGAGGAGTGACCGTTTGCTCCGGAACGAGCGTTTCTTTAGGAGCAACCGTTTCAGGATCGGGGACAATTGCATATTCCTGGAGTCCGTCCACCGGGCTTTCTGCTACAAACGTTGTAAACCCGTCTGCATCTGTTTCCGGGAACAAGGCGTGGAATTATACCCTCACTATTTATGATGCGAATGGAATTTCAGCTTCTAGCAACACAACTATTACTTCTCAACAACCAACAATTGCAGTAAGTGATGTTACGATTTGTGCCGGATCTTCAAAAGATCTGACGGCAAGTGGTGCAAGTACTTATAGCTGGAGCCCAGCGACTGGATTATCTAGCGCATCAGGTGCCACAGTTACCGCTAGCCCAGCGGCAACCACATCGTATGTAGTGACAGGTACGGATGCTAATAATTGCACGAACACAGCTAATGTTACAGTTACTGTGACGCCTCTTCCTGCCAAGCCTACGATCACCGGGTCAGCACTCAACACCGCCAATCCATTATTGACATCGAGCAGCTCTACTGGAAACCAGTGGTTTAAGGGGGGAACAGCAATAAGCGGAGCTACAAACAACACATACAAACCAATCGCTGATGGATCATACACCGTGCAGGTAACTTCAGGTAACTGTTCGAGCTTGCCGTCTGATCCATTTAATTTTATTTTGACGGCTGTTGAATCAATTTCAAATTCGGGAAGAGTTGTGCTATATCCTATTCCAGTTGACAAACAGCTTAATATAGAATGGAATGGATTTTTGCCCGAAACGGCTGTGGAAGTGAGGATATACGATTTACTTGGAAGGACTGTACTAACTCAAACCATGATGATCAATCAGAGCTCAATAGAGTTAAATCATTTATCATCAGGTCAGTTTATCTTTCAGGCTGTGCAGGGAAATCTGTCGAGTACACAACGGTTTATGAAAAAATAGTGAAGGTGGATTAGCTCTTGGACTCTGAGGTTTGATCCACTCTTTACACGTCTATAGTTATACCAAACAGCTCATCATTAGGTCATGTCGAAAACTATTTTGGTTACAGGTGCCGCTGGTTTTGTTGGGTTTCATCTTGCCCGGAAACTTCTCGCACAGAATTATCAGGTCGTAGGTTTTGATAATCTCAATGATTATTATGATGTAACCCTGAAGGAATCGAGACTTTCGGCCCTACAGAATTATTCAAATTTTAAATTCGTGAAAGGTAATCTTCAAGATCGTAAGGTGGTAGGAGATACTTTTGAAAAATTTAGATTTGATTATGTTATTAATCTGGCTGCGCAGGCAGGTGTGAGATATTCAATTCAGAATCCATATTTATACCTGGAGAGCAATATTCATGGTTTTTTGAACATCCTTGAGGCTTGCCGGCATCATATGCCAGAGCATCTCATTTATGCTTCCTCCAGTTCTGTATATGGAGCGAATAAACAGATGCCGTTCTCTGTTCATCATAATGTGGATCATCCAATTTCGCTTTATGCGGCTTCTAAGAAGTCAAACGAATTGATGGCGCACACATACTCTTCTCTTTTCAATATTCCAACCACAGGCCTTCGTTTTTTTACGGTGTATGGCCCATATGGAAGGCCTGACATGGCTTACTTCTTATTTACCAAAGCAATCTTAGAGGGTAAATCAATCGATGTTTTTAACGAAGGTAAAATGAAAAGAGATTTTACCTATGTAGATGACATCGTAGAGGGAATTGCAAAGTTGTTGCCTAAAATTCCAGTTGCTAACCCTGTTTGGGATGCAAGTCACCCAGACCCAGCAGGGAGTTTTGCGCCTTATAAGCTGTACAATATTGGGAACAACCAACCGGTGGAACTTATGAAATTCATAGAAACGTTGGAGGAAAAATTAGGAAAGAGGGCTGTTAAGAGATTTTTGCCAATACAGGATGGGGATGTACCTGAAACATTTGCAGATGTTGATGATCTTATGAAGGTGGTTGATTTTAAGCCATCCACTCCAATTGAAATTGGACTTAGTAACTTTGTGGACTGGTATTTGGACTATTACCATCAAAAAAAATGAGCGAAGGAATCGCTCATTTTTTCGTGACACAGAAAGCTGTAGCATCAATTATTGTTTATCCAACATTGGTTTTTTTCCCCAAGTCGAACCTTTAAAGAACGATTATTAATCCTGTGAATACAATAATGTAGAAGGCTATCATCACCACAATGTGTCCCAAAGCCCCTGCGTGTTCAAAATAAGCACCTATTTTGCTGTTTGATTCAAGCCTAGCGTTCGAGATGTCGTTTGAATATTCCATATATTGCCGTTTTAACGAATCAAAGAACGCAGAAATGGTCAATTTCCATTTCTTCAAATCGACTAATAACCTATGGAAGTAATATTTGGTTAGATTTTGTCGGTGAGTGGTATTCGTAACGAGCGTTTGCTTCATTTAATAGATAGCTGATCACTTAAAAGGATCCATTCCGAATATGTTCATTCGCTTATCAGACGCGGTTTCTCTTGATAGAAATTGGAAGAGCTGCTCTGTGCAATTCTTTCGTTTTTTGATCGCTTCAGTTCTTTTGATGTGTTTGGTTACAAGGCTTTCAATGTTTTGGGTGGGTTTCATGGGTATTAAGGAGTTTGTGGATAAGTTTAAGTCGAAATAGCGTGCCAATACCAATAAACCTCAAAAGCTGAATAAAAAGCAACCTTCAAGTTAACTGTCGTTCAAAGTTGGGAATTTTTTATTTATGAATTGGATTCAAAATGGCAGGAGCCATTGGAAAGATCAATTGTATTGCATTCTGGAATATTGGATCAAACTTTCGATAAAATAGTAATCGGAATAGACCAAAGGCGCATCAATTTGCTTGTTTTCGCGCTTATTGCCCACACTGTGCATTAAAATGAAGTTTCCATTTTCGTTTTCATGAGAAAGGAACGATGGAGAAGCCAATGTTTCTAAAATGCTTTGCGCGACACTATAATATTCGGAGCTGTGCATTCTACTGAATCGACTTAATTCCAATAGAGCTGAAGCTATAATCGCAGCTGAAGAAGCATCCTGATATTCAAATGGAATATTCGGTGCGTTCAAATCCCAATATGGAACCTTGTTTTTGGGAAGATGATGAATGATATAATCGGCAATTTTCTCCGCATGGTGAAGGAATAGGGAATCGTGCGTTTCCCGAAAGGTCATCGTGAACCCATAAAGCCCCCAGGCTTGGCCTCGTGCCCAGCTGGATTCATCAGAATAACCTTGGGCCGAGGATTTAGATAAAACTTTACCCGTTTTGGAATCATAGTCAACCACATGATGGGAGCTTCCATCCTCTCTAAAATGGTTTCTTAATGTATTTTTTGCATGCTGCGTGGCAATTGCGAAAAAAGATTGATCGCCAGATATTTTCGAAGCTTCAAAAAGCAACTCCAGGTTCATCATGTTATCGATTATTACTGGGAAGCTCCATTTTCCATGATCCCACGAGCGGATGCATCCCACTTTTGAGTTGTAGCGAGAGGCCAGAGATTTTGCCGCTTGCAGTAATACGGCCTTATATTGAGGATTTTTGGTTAGACGATAGCCATTTCCAAATGAACTGTAAAGCATGAATCCTAAATCGTGCGTGTGTGTTGTATTTTTCTTGTTCGAGGCTTTCTGTCCAACGTTCCGCGGTTTGCCGCCAGTAAGGGTTTTTTGTAAAATCATACATCTGCCACAAAATGCCAGGGTAAAATCCACTCCTCCAGTCTGATGATTTTACGTACACCTCGCCAGTAGTTTGGCTATATGAATGCGGAAATAAATCGTGAGACCTTTCAGAAGCTAAACGGTTTTTTAATTGTCTCCCTATCAGCGAAAATACTTGTTCCAAATTCAACGGCCGCTCGCCAAAAGCAAAAGAACCTAAAACTAATAGAAGTAGTGCCGAAATGTGTCGAAGTGAGGATTGGATTTTGCGCATACTACTGCCGACTTGGACAGGAATTGACTTGGTAAAGATACCATTTTACCAACCCTAATATTTTTAAAATCATGACTGAAATGGACAAATATCAGCTTTACAAAAAGTTTAAATCGATAGATTTGCTTTATGCTTTTTAATTCGCTTGACTTTGCGATATTCCTGCCAATCGTTTTCTTTCTTTATTGGTTTGGTACGAAGGGGAATTTAAGAATTCAAAATTGGTTACTTCTTGTCTCAAGCTATTTCTTTTATGCGTGTTGGGATTGGCGCTTTTTATTTCTGCTGATTTTTTCAACACTGCTGGATTACTTCACTGGATTGAAAATCTATGATGCTTCAGGTAGAAGGAAAAAAATGTTTTGGTTGTGGCTCAGTATTAGTGTCAATGTCGGGTTTCTTGCGGTATTTAAATATTACAACTTCTTTGCTCAATCATTTGGTGATGCTCTTTCCTTGGTCGGACTGAAAGTCAATCTTGGAACCATCCAGGTGATTTTACCTGTAGGTATTTCGTTTTATACTTTTCATGGCCTTTCGTATGTAATTGATATTTATAAAGACCGCATAAAACCAGAAAGAGATTTTGTTAACTATTCTGTATTTGTAAGTTTCTTTCCGCTGCTGGTAGCCGGCCCGATAGAGCGTGCAACACATTTATTACCTCAGATAATTGTGAAGCGCCAATTTAATTATACAAAAGCAGTTGATGGTTTAAGGCAAATCTTATGGGGATTGTTTAAGAAAATTGTCATTGCTGATAATTGCGCGGAATATGCGAATACAATTTTTAACAATTCTTTAGAGTATTCAGGAAGTACGCTCGTTCTGGGAGCTTTGTTTTTCACGTTTCAGATTTACTGTGATTTCTCTGGCTATTCCGATATTGCTCTGGGGACAGCAAGGCTGTTTGGTATTGAAC
>CAZNCO010000086.1:0-11181 GCA_964571345.1 uncultured Ohtaekwangia sp. | reverse complement strand
GCTAAATACCAAGTGATTAACCCAAACACGCTTCTGCGGCTATTTCTAAAAGAATAAAAATGAGACTCTACCGGAATTTATGTGAAGCAGTGGTCAACGCTCTTGATCAGATTTTTACACACAATAAATATGCTGACAAGGTGATTGAAAAAATCCTGAAAGACAATCCGAAGTGGGGTGCGCGCGATCGCAAGTTCATTGCTGAAACCATTTATGATATTGTAAGATGGTATCGGTTATTCATCGCGGTAAGCAAAAGCAAAGAAACTGACTTTTGGAAACTGCTGGGCGTATGGTGTGTTTGGAATGACATTTCTCTGCCACCCTGGGTTGAGTTCAAAGGGATTGATGATCGGTCGATTAACATTCTTTATCAGGAAATCAAAGAAGAGAGAAAAATCCGGGAATCCATTCCCGATTGGCTAGACAAATTGGGAGAAAAGGAACTAGGTGAAAAGTGGGAAAATGAAATCCATGCATTAAATGAAGAAGCCCGCGTGGTACTTCGCGTAAATACTATAAAAGTCACGCGGCAAAAACTTCAGGAAGAGCTTGCCGATGAAGAGATTTTCACAAAGGCACCAAAGGAATTTCCAGACGCCCTGCTACTGGAGCAGCGACAAAATATTTTTACACGCCAGCAATTTAAAGATGGATTGTTTGAAGTGCAGGATGCCGGCTCACAATTGATTGCACCGTTTCTGCAAGTGCAATCCGGCCATCGGGTGATTGATGCCTGTGCCGGAGGTGGCGGAAAAACACTGCACTTGGCATCATTAATGCAAAACAAAGGTCGCATTATTGCCATGGACACCGAGGCGTGGAAATTGGAAGAATTAAAAAAACGAGCGCGAAGAGCAGGTGCCGGAAACATTGAAACGCGCGTCATTGAATCATCAAAAACTATCAAACGGTTGGAAAGCTCCGCTGATCGATTGCTGTTGGATGTGCCCTGCTCAGGATTGGGCGTGCTCAAAAGAAATCCCGATGCTAAGTGGAAACTATCTCTGGATTTTATCGAGAAAATAAAACTCCTGCAAGCAAAAATTCTTTTCGATTATTCCAAGATGCTAAAGCCAGGTGGCTTGATGGTGTATAGCACGTGCAGCATTTTTCCATCCGAAAACGAAAAACAAGTTGATAAATTTCTTTTGGAGGATAAATCTTTTCAGTTGCTAGACCAGCAGACAATCCTGCCATCGCAAGGCTATGACGGATTTTACATGGCGCTACTCAAGCGAAATTAGAATTATTCTATTTACAAACGTTAGGTTCCAAATGTCTTTGTCTTGAGTGACAATCGTCACTTCTTTCTGTCTTTAAAAAAAAGAATTTTAACGAGATGACGTGCCATCGAGCGATGGACAGAGAGTTTGCTATTGCAGTGGTGGTTCCCTTTTGAGATAATTGCCGGATAAATAAAAGATAAAATTATCTTCTTTATGATAAAATGGAGTTTTAAGTCTTCTTATTGGCTTGCTTTACTGGCGATTGTGATTGGAGGCTCATGTGTTCACGAACTTCCTTTACCAAAAGACTCCTCCACCACTGGTGGTGGAAATAATAACGGTGGAGGTACTATTCAGCTACAAACGTGTAGCCAGGACACCGTCTATTTTAATAATACTATTCTTCCGATCATCAATTCCACTTGCGGCAAGAGTGGATGCCATGGCTCAGTCAATCGGGGTGCTTTCAGCCTGACTACCTATACTGAAATCAAAAGCCAACTTGGAACATTAAGTCGATTGACTAACGCCCTTCAAGATATGGCAGAAAAGAAACAAGAGAATCCTTCCCTCAATTACATTCCACCGACTGCCGACCAGCTAACACAACTGAAAACATGGATCAATCAAGGCGCGAAAGACAACACATGCAACGGATGCGATACAACGAAGTTTACGTTTACTGCCATAGTTCAACCCATTCTAAATACCTATTGTGTGGGATGTCATAAAGGTTCCTCCGCCAGTGCCGGTGTCGACTTAAGTACTTACAATGCCATTCAAACGGAATTGAATTCAAATCCCGGAAGGTTAGTTGGATCAATCGAGTGGACCTCACCATACACAGGTTCGAAACAAATGCCACAAGGTAGTTCCAAACTTCCAGCTTGTTACATCACCCAAATCAAGAAGTGGATTGCAGCTGGTGCTCAGAATAATTAACGGTATGAGAAAAAGGAATAATACATTTCAGTTAATCATACTCGGCTTTCTTTTCTTATTGATGAATGGTTGCTTTTATGATAAAGAACAAACCCTCTACCATGTAACAACTGTGGATTGTACCAAGATCAGCGCAACTTACAAAAACGATGTAGCACCAATTATCACTAACAATTGCTCTACACCTAGTTGCCATAACTCTACAGGTGCAGGGGGAGTGATACTAATGATGTACGATCAAACGTATGCTAAGCTTGACCGCATCAAACAACGCGTACTAATTGACAAAACCATGCCGCCCAATGGAGCCTTGAATACAGCCGAACTAAATATTATTCAATGCTGGATCAAAGCAGGCGCACCAAATAATTAGAATATGAAAAAAATCATCATCGCTGTCTTACTTCTTGTGTTGGTTGGTGCAGTTATTGGGTTTTATATGTACACCAAAAAAATCGCAGACATTAATGACTTAAAGGAAGATTTTGCTTTGACAGCGGAAGAGCTCTCCATGGCTTTCAATGATGATGAAACAGCAGCAACTCAAAAATTCGCGAACAAAGTTATCCTGGTCTCCGGGAAAATAATCGAAATAAAATCAGATGCGCAAAATCCCTCCATTCAACTGGAAGGGAGTGACCCTCTTACAGGAGTCACCTGTAGCCTTTACGCAGATGAGATCTCAAAATTTCAACATCTCAAATCCGGAGATGAAATTACCATCAAAGGAAAATGCACCGGCAAGCTCATGGATGTTGTACTTAATAATTGCAGAATATATAAAACCCAACACTAAACCATTTCACTTATGTCACGAAGCATCATTTTAATCGTCATTGCTTTCTCTTCTGCCGCGCTTTTTGCGCAAGAAAGATATTTCACCAAAACCGGTAGAATCAGTTTCACTGCAGGCACACCACTTGAAGATATTGACGCAGTAAACAAGTCTGTCACCAGCGTGATCGATATTACCACCGGTCAGATTGAGTTTGCTGTGCTTATGAAAGGTTTTGAATTCAAACGTGCGTTGATGCAGGAGCACTTTAATGAAAACTATGTGGAGAGTGAAAAATTTCCTAAGTCGACCTTCAAAGGAAAAATTACAGATGTAGCAAGTGTGAATTTCAAAAAAGACGGATCTTATCCTGTAACCGTAAAGGGAACCTTGGATATTCATGGAGTAAAAAGAGAAATCGAGACCAAAGGGACAATCAAAGTTGCTAATGGTATCATTTCCTCTGATGCTATTTTCAAAATATTGCTTGAGGATTATGACATTAAAATTCCAGGAGCTGTGAAAGATAAAATTTCGCCCACCGTAGAAATTAAAACAGATTGCGCCTATCAGCCTTTGCAGAAAAAATGAAGACACTAACAAAAATATTCTCAATACTCTTATTGCTGCCCCTTCAAAATCTGTTTGCTCAAGATCTGCTCGACCTTGTAGAAGACAAACCAAAGAAAGAGTTCGTCACCAACGCTTTTAAATCCACCCGGGTAATCAACACGCATTCGGTAGAATTTTTAGGAGCTGGGGTTTTAGACGTGCGTATCCTTCACCGGTTTGGCACATTCAATAGTGGCTTGGATAATTTATATGGATTCGATCAGGCCAACATGCGCTTAGGTTTTGACTATGGGATCTCAAAACGATTGATGATTGGTGTAGGCAGAAGCAACGTTCAGAAAGAATTGGACGGTTTCATCAAATATAGATTGATCTGGCAGGGCAAAGGGCCCGGCAGCTGGCCGATTTCCGTGGCTGTTGTATCGGGTGCTACCATGAATACAATGCCTTGGGCTGATCCAAATAGGGTTAACTTTGAAACTTCTCGACTTGCATTTTATTACCAGGTAATGATCGCAAGAAAATTTTCTGAAAGCTTCACATTGCAACTTACACCGTCCATTGTGCACACAAACCTTGTTCCTTTAGAGACCGACCCAAACGATGTTTATTCGGTAGGCATTGGAGGACGTTTAAAACTCAGCAGGCGCATTTCATTTAATTGGGATTATCACTTCGTACTGCCCACTTATCAAAGAACGGGGTACTACAATTATGCCGGCATTGGCTTTGATATTGAAACCGGAGGCCACGTGTTTCAACTTCACGTGACTAATAGCGTGGGCATGAACGAACGAGCGTTCATAACAAATACAACAGACGATATCTCAAGTATGGGTTTGCGGCTCGGCTTCAACCTATCGCGTGTGTTTACACTCACACATAAAGACAAAAAATAAATTCATTTTTATATCATTCGCTAAATTATGATTTTATCTTCACGTCAACTTTAAGTGAAAATAAAATCATGATCCGTTTAATTGCCTTCTTACTTTTCGTCAGCTTTATAGGTTCAGCGCAAGACTTTAAAACTTACGAGCAAACTATTCCCGGCTCTACCGTAAAATTTCAGATGGCTGCTATTCCTTCCGGCAAATTTCAAATGGGAAGCAAAGCCATAATAGCCAATAATGACGAAAGTCCGATGAAGGAAGTAGAGGTTTCTTCTTTCTGGATGGGAGCAAAAGAAGTAACCTTTGCTGAGTGGGATTTATATTTCAAAGATTCACAACTGCCGCAAGGAAAAAATCCAGATGGCATTACGCGTGCTACTCCACAATATATAGACCTCACGTGGGGCATGGGGCGCGATGCGAATCATCCCACCAACAGCATGAGCCAAGCTGCCGCGATGATGTATTGCAAATGGCTCTATTCAAAAACAGGAATCTTCTTTCGATTGCCGACTGAAGCAGAATGGGAATACGCATGCAAGGCAAGTTCACCTCCCATCAATATGGACGCAAAGTCACTACAAGAATATGGTTACTTCAAAGATAACAGCGCAGGAAAATTTCATCATGTAGGTGAAAAGAAGCCGAATGCCTTTGGTTTATACGACATGCTGGGCAATCTGAGCGAGTGGACACTCGATCAATACGATCCGATTTATTTTCAAAAGATGGAGAATAAAGATCCGTTGAATCCACCTGCCTCAAAATACCCCAAAGTGGTGAAGGGCGGTTCCTACCTGGATGCTGCTACTGAGCTGCGATGCTCCAACCGCATTGCATCCAATGCAGATTGGAACAAACGCGACCCACAGATTCCAAAGAGCAAATGGTGGCTTACGGAAGGAATGTTTGTAGGTTTTCGCATCGTGAGGCCGCTCAAACAACCTAGTAAAGAAGAGATTGATAAATTTTACTCAATCTATTTGAAATAAAACATAGGAGCGATTGAAGCGCGAGACATTGAGTGAATGAGTGGGGTGCTACGAGGGGAATAAATTGTAGCTCTTGCATAGTTCGTAGTTCGCGCATTAGCGAAATCGGAATCAGTTTCAGCACTGACGATCAAAACTGATTCCGATTGGCTAGACCCCAAACCAAAGTGATTCCTTTGGTTGAATTTTATTTCCGAGCGAGCAGTCATCAACACTGGAAATCACAACTATTGGCGCACAAAATTGCGATGCCTGAATTCAAGATGCGATCACATTCGCATCATTTTTAACTTACACGAAATAAAATCGATTTGAATTTTGACTTTAGAACGCCATCTTTAGTAATCAAAATAATTACCCTTCCACCCAATTAACAATAAAAATCAATCTCCATATGAAAAATGAAAATCAATCTCGCAGGGAATTCGTAAAACAAACTTCGCTCCTTGCCAGCTCGCTGATGGCGCTTCCAATCGTATCGAACGCAAGCAACTTCAACTCTTCCGTTGATGATTCCATAAAGGTTGCCCTGATCGGTTGTGGTGGCCGCGGCACAGGAGCTGCCACACAGGCTCTCCTCACCAAACAAAATGTAAAATTGGTAGCTATGGCTGATGCCTTCCGCGATCGACTCGATGATTGTTACAAATATTTACTATCAGATGATAATGATGCAGGAAGTGTGAAAGACAAGGTAGCCGTACCTGAGTCCAACAAGTTCGTAGGATTTGATGCATATAAAAAAGCGATCGCATTAGCGGATGTAGTAATTCTCACTACACCTCCCGGCTTCCGCCCTATTCATTTTGAAGAAGCTGTAGCACAAGGCAAACAGATATTTATGGAGAAGCCAGTTGCAACTGATCCTGCCGGTATCAAGCGCGTACTCGATGCAGCCGCTATTGCGAAGCAAAAGAAACTCAATGTTGTAGTTGGATTGCAACGTCACTATCAAAATTCCTATCGGGAGTTATATAAGAAATATAAGGAAGGGATGATTGGTGATATTGTCTCCGCGCAGGCTTGGTGGAACAACGAGGGTGTGTGGGTAAACCCGCGCAAATACAATCAAACGGAAATGGAATATCAGATGCGCAACTGGTACTACTTTAACTGGCTGTGTGGCGATCACATCACCGAGCAACACATTCACAACATTGATGTGGTAAACTGGTTCAAAGGTTCGTATCCTGTAAAAGCGCAAGGCATGGGCGGCCGTGAAGTGCGTAAGGGAAAAGAATATGGAGAAATTTTTGATCATCACTATGTAGAATTCCAATATGCAGACGGAAGTATTCTCAACAGCCAATGCCGCCACATCAAAGGCACCTACAGTAAAGTAGACGAGCAGCTGAACGGCACGAAAGGAACAATCTATTGTGGCAATGCGAACATTCTTGACCGCAGAGGTTCAACGCTATATCAATATGATCGTTCGAAAGAAAACAATCCATATCAAACTGAGCATGATGAACTCTTCGCAGCTATCGCAAAAGGTGAATATAAATTTGCAGATGCAGAAAACGGAGCGAAGAGCACGATGACTTCCATCCTGGGTCGCATGGCAACTTACAGTGGGCAAGTGATTGAGTGGGACAAAGCCATCAACTCCGGCATCAGCATTATGCCAACGAAATTTGATTTTGATGCCATGCCTCCAGTGTTGCCGGATGCAAATGGATTTTATCCGGTAGCTGTTCCGGGTGTAACGAAGTTTGCTTAAATCAAATCGAATGCCTTGATGATTGTCAATGAAATCATCAAGGCATTTTTGATTTCAATCTCTATGAGAAAAATTCCCCTGCTTATACTCGTTGCCATTCTGCTTGGTTGCAAACAACAACACTTCGACCTGATCATTCGCAATGCAAAAATTATTGATGGCACGGGCAAGCCTTCACTTTCGGGTGATGTGGGAATAAATGCTGATACCATTGCAGCGGTTGGCGATCTGTATTCCGCGAAAGCGTCAAAAGAAATTAATGCAAAAGGATTAGTACTCGCGCCTGGTTTTATAGATGCTCACAGTCACCATGATCGTGGGCTGGAAGAAAATCCGGATGGACTTGCGGTAGTGAGTCAAGGTGTGACTACGATTGTGGTGGGGCAAGATGGTGGTTCTGATCTTCCGCTGAAGGATTATTTTAAAAAGTTAACTGATTCTCCGGTAGCTGTGAATGTGGCCTCGTATTCAGGTCACAATAGTATTCGTGATCAGGTACTAGGAAAAGATTTCAAACGTAAAGCGACAGCCGAAGAAATTGAAAAAATGAAATCACTTTTGAAAGCCGACATGGATGCAGGCGCACTCGGGCTTTCCACCGGTTTGGAATATGATCCGGGATTTTATTCTTCCAAAGAAGAAGTTCTGCAACTTTCTTCTGTGTTGAAAGAATATAATGGAAGATACATCAGCCATCTTCGAAGTGAGGATAGATATTTTTGGGATGCGTTAAACGAGATCATCAATATTGGCCGAGAGACAAAAATTCCTGTGCAGATCAGTCATTTCAAATTAGCGATGCGCGGCTTGTGGGGAAAGACCGACAGCGCTTTGAAAATTCTTGATGCAGCACGAAAAGAAGGAATTGAAGTTACCGCTGATCTTTATCCTTACACCTATTGGTCATCAACGATTCGTGTGCTTTTCCCCGATCGCAATTTCAATGACGAAAAAGAAGCCGCCTTTATCTTAAAAGAAGTGACCAGTGCAGAAGGAATTATTTTCAGCGACTACGAACCTAATCCTGAATATAACGGAAAAAGTTTGCAAGAAGTAGCAGTGATCGAAAAAATGACACCCGAAAAAATGTTGATCGCACTCATCAAACGCCTCGATGATTGCGACAAGAAAAACGGTGACTGCAGCGGCAGCATTGTAGCGACAAGCATGGCAGAAGAAGACGTGAAGAAATTAATGAACTGGCCTTACACCGGAATTTGTTCCGATGGTGCTTCGTCAGGAAGACATCCACGCGGCTTCGGTGCATTCACCCGTGTACTTGGTTATTACGTACGAAAAGAAAAAACACTTTCACTCGAAGAAGCAGTTCACAAAATGACTTCGCTAAACGCACAACAACTCGGCATCAAGAAACGCGGAAGTATTCAGCTTGGTAATTTTGCTGATCTTGTTCTCTTCAATCCGGAAGCCGTATCCGATAACTCAACCATTGCCGAGCCACAGAAGCCTTCAACAGGTATTGACAAAGTTTTTGTGAATGGAGCTATCGTTTTTGAAAATAGTAAGACAAGTGGAAACAGACCAGGTAAAGTGATAATGAGAGCGAAGTAAAGTCTCGTCAATAGTCGAGCTAGAAAATCCGATTCTAACAATTATTATTGTGCTTTCTTTCGCAAATGAATTTGTTAAAATCCATTTTCTCCACGCTCTACAAGCTATGGGTATTTCTGGTCTTCACCGTTTTTATGTTATTGTTTTTGCCGGGGCTTACCATTCCGTTTATGCTGGGTAATCGCTTCAGTTGGATCGGCTATAAATTTCTTTGGCTATGGTCACTGATTTTCAGTTGGCTCACTTTTATCCGTTACGAATTTGCCGGCCGCAAACATCTCAAGGAAGGCCAATCTTTTATTTACGTTTGCAATCACACCTCGTTTCTTGATTTGCCCGGTCTCACCATTTTGATTGGCAAAGAATACCGGCCGTTGGCAAAAAAAGAATTATTAAAAATACCGGTGTTTGGTTGGATTGCACGCGGAGCTGCCGTGATTGTAGATCGCTCCAACGGTGAAAGTAAAAAAAGAAGCCTGAATGTACTAAAGGAAACACTGGCACATGGAATTTCGATTTTACTTTTTGCTGAAGGCACACAGAATCGTACCAAGGAACTCCTTCAACCTTTTAAAGATGGCGCTTTCCGCATAGCAATGGAAACGCAAACGCCCATTCTTCCGATGGTGATCCTCGGGGCAGGCAAGCTGATGCCGCCAGGAACAATCAACCTCAAACCCGGCAAGGTGAAAATGATTGTGGGCAACAGAATTGAAATAGATCCGAACGAACCTATTGCTGATCTGAAACAACGTACCTTCGACATAATGAAACAAATTATGTTGGATCATTTATCTTCGCATCGTGCTTCGTGAATTTATCATCGTTTTTTTAGGTGGAGGCCTGGGAAGCATCACACGCTTTGGTTTGGGAAAATGGGTGAATACCTTTCATAGTCATCATTTTCCTTTCGGAACGTTGACTGTAAATATATTTGCGTGTTTTGCACTTGGCTTCGCAATTGGATTGGCCGATCACCGGCATTTAATCTCACCCACATCGCGTCTGTTCTGGACGGTAGGATTTTGTGGCGGCTTTAGCACATTCTCCACGTTCAGCAACGAGACCTGGACGCTCATTCAAAATGGATTTCACCTGTCATCCATCATCTATGTAACTGCAAGTCTGGTTTTATGCTTAGCTGCGGTAATCGGTGGAATTTATCTCGGCACAAAAATCTAGTCTATCGAAAGAACCTAATCTTGACAAGGCTTACTAAGAGTAAAGCTACCCACACAATAGCCAGTCGAGTTCTGATTTTACTGACCTCATCGCGTTTCTTTTTCACAAACCATGAAAGAAATTGTACGGCTGCAAGCAAAAGCCCAACCAGCAGTAGAAGCACCTTGAGAATGAAGAGTAGCATTAGTAAATGGGCAAATAAACTACTTTCTTGGTTTCGAAGAATGGTTCAGAAAAATACGTTGTCAGATCGTAGATGCTGTAACGTTTTTTAAGTTCGTTCATTTCTTCATCCAGATCTCCTCCCTTCAAGTAAAGAATACCATTATCGAGAGTGTGGTTAGATTCGGTTTTGATTTTATTATTTACCCAACCGTAAAATTCCTTCATGCGGGTGACGGCCCGGCTCACCACAAAATCATATTTGCCTTTGATTTGCTCTGCACGGATTTGTTCGGCTTTCACATTTTTTAATCCAATCGCTTTTGCCACTTCATTCACGACTGTAATTTTCTTTCCGATCGAATCCACAAGGTGGAATTGCGTTTCAGGAAACATAATAGCGAGCGGAATTCCCGGAAATCCGCCACCTGTACCAACATCCAACACTGAAGCCCCCGGTTTAAATTCCATCACCTTCGCAATCCCCAAGGAATGCAATACATGATTGACATATATATTTTCAATGTCCTTACGGGAAACGACATTGATTTTTTCATTCCACTCAGTATATAAAGTTCCGAGTTTTGAGAATTGCTTTTTCTGAATTTCCGTCAGGTTTGGAAAATAATGAAAGATGATGGAAGCGTCTTGCAAGGTGCTGTTTTGTTAATGACGCTCAAAATTAACTAAATTCATTCATTCATACTTCTTAAAATGAAAAACTCACTGCGCGCTTTGATCTTTGATATCAGTGCTCCCAAGCTCGGCTGATCCTTCGCATAAATCCCCACGAGATTAGCTATAGTTTGTCTATTTTGTGAAATATTCAAAGCCTATGAAATGAGCATAAAGAGAACTATTATCTATATGCGAATTCCATCTGACCTTAACAAAATTATTAACAGATGAAAAACTATTTTATAATTCTTTTGCTGGCCCTGATTTCTAGTTGCACGCCCAAAAAATCAGTTGTCGCTGTAAACACAAAGCCCGAAAAAATTGACTCCGTTTTGTCTGCTATCCCCGATTTCAATGGCGTTGCGTTGGTGGCAGAAAGAGGAGTTCCCATTTATCACAAAGCATTTGGCATGGCGCTGCTTTCTAAACAGCAAAAAAACGACACCTCTACTTTATTCGA
>CAZNCO010000085.1:0-11184 GCA_964571345.1 uncultured Ohtaekwangia sp. | reverse complement strand
CAATTAAATAGTAGCCATTTTTTTCCTTCACCAACACCTGCTATTTTAGTCTCAAATTTTCCTTGCCAATGAAACACCCCCTACTTATCCTCGGCACTTGCTGCATTTATTTACTTCTGAATTCATGCACGTCTGGCAAAGGCGCAATGAAAAGTGGCAATTTTTACGAAGCCGTATTAGAATCTGTGCATCGGCTGAGAGAAAGCCCCAACAATAAAAAGGCTACCTCAGTATTAACACAAAGTTATCCTTTAGCGGTAGAGTATATCGACAATACCATTCAGAATGGAATCAAGTCAGACGATCCACGCAAGTGGCGTAACGCAGTGAATGGATATGATAAGATCAACTACATGAACGACCAAATAAAAACATCTATGGGCGCGATGAGGGTGATCACTAATCCGCAAACCCGTTTCAAAGAGTTAGCCGATGCCAAAAGTAAAGCTGCTGAAGAGAGCTTTCAGGAAGGTATCCTGTTCATGATGAAAAATTCACGTGAAGATGCAAAGCAGGCGTACTTTGATTTTAAAGATGCCAACAACTATGAGCCAGGTTACAAAGAGTCAATTGAAATGATGAACCAGGCAGAGTACAATGCTACCCTGCGCGTTGCCTACGAGGAGATTAACAATTCCAACATCAATTACACTTTATTAACCCCGGTCATCAATAACATTCAGCGGCAGTTTCTTTCTTTCAAGCCGATTGCTGTAAAAGACACTGCTGCTCCTCAACAAAATTTGCGTGTGATCTTCAACGGCTACAGGCAAGATCCGCAACCTTACTTTAGCAAGAGCAGCGAAACTCTTTCAAGGCAAATTAAAACAGGTGAGAAAAAAGGTGCCGATGGAAAAGTGCAGGAAATTTTTGAAACGGCCACAGCACAGATTACTTATTTCACTAAGACACAAAAGGGAATGGCTTCGTCCCGCGTCACCATCCTCGACACGAAATCAAATGCTGCGCTGCAAGACACCAATGTGGATGGCACCAGCCAATGGCAGTGGCAATGGGCCGTGTACTCTGGCGATGCCCGGGCGCTTTCATCTAATCACCAAACGCTGATACAACGCAGGGAGGCTTGGCCAAATGCTGACCAGCTTTTAAATCAGGCACTGCAAAACCTACAAAACAACCTTCAGCAAGATCTCAAGAATTTCTACAGCAGGTATTGATAGAGAACAAGACAAATTTTGTTTAAATATTTTACGATACAGGTATCCATTCCTGAATCAAATCGTGGTTTAGCCGTTCTGGCTTTTAATCCTTGCCAGATCGTGATTTCCTGGATTTGTAGCGATGCCGACAAATACCTTCGTGCATCTAAACCAATTTGCTTATTCGTAAGTTTAAGGAGTAAATAATTCTAGTATGAATCGAATAACCTTGATAATGGCTGGTTTTGCTTTGGCAGTTACCGCTGTTGGTCAACCTAACTCAAAATCAAAAATGGAAACTGAATTAAAAACAGCTGTATTTGGATCCGGATGCTTTTGGTGCACGGAAGCAGTATTCTTAAACCTGAAGGGTGTAACGAAAGTAGTCTCAGGCTACTCAGGAGGAAAAGTAAAGAATCCAACCTATCGGGAAGTTTGCAGCGGGTTGACAGGTCATGCGGAAGTAACCCAAATTACCTACGATCCAAAGCAAATCAGCTATTCAGACCTGCTGGAAGTATTCTGGAATACGCATGATCCTACAACGCTCAATCGCCAGGGAGCTGATGAAGGCACGCAATACCGGTCTGCCGTTTTTTATGCAACAGAAGAAGAGAAAAAAATTGCCGAAGACTATAAAAAACAATTAGACGCATCACACGTTTTCAAGAATCCTATCGTTACAGAAATCAGTCCCCTTATCAATTTCTACCCGGCCGAGGATTATCATCAAAACTATTTTGCACTCAATCCTAACCAGGGTTATTGCCAATATGTTATTAGGCCCAAGGTGGATAAATTCAAAAAACAATTTGCTTCTAAACTTAAAAAGTGATTAAAAATACCGCTCAACCAAGATTTAATCTTTTTATCAAAATATACTGTAACATCTAAGTCAATGCTGCGTTAATAAGAGCAATAGAGTAATTTTCTCTCATAGGTTTAGGTTTAGGTAACAAAAGACCCCTCAGGCGGAGGGGTCTTTTGCTTTTTAGAGCCTTTTGCAGATCAATAGATGTTGCGCTCAAACTGATAGCTTTTGAATCTTTCAAATGCGGCTTTTTCCAACTCCTCGCGGTGGTTGGGGTGAGCTATTTCCACAAGAGCTTTTGCACGCTGCATTAAATTCTTGCCATATAAATTCGCGATGCCATATTCGGTAACAATATAGTGCGCATGGGCGCGTGTAGTAACTACGCCTGCACCCGGCTTAAGCAGCGGCACAATGCGGGATATTCCGTTGGTTGTGATGGACGGTAAAGCAATAATCGGTTTACCGCCTTCCGACAGCGCTGAGCCTCTCATGAAATCCATTTGACCTCCTACACCGGAATAGTGATATGTGCCAATTGAATCAGAGCAAACCTGTCCTGTAATATCTACTTCAATCGCGCTGTTGATGGCTGTCATCTTAGGGTTTGTGCGAATAATCGCAGTATCATTCACATAGTCAATATTTAACACAACCACAGATGGATTGTCGTCTACAAAATCATAAAGCTTGCGCGTACCAAACACAAAACCTGTTACCATTTTTCCTTTGTACTTCTTCTTGTGTTGATTGGTGATGACGCCCTTCTCTACGAGAGTCATGATGCCGTCCGAAAACATTTCGGTATGAATACCTAACTCCTTGTGATCAGAAAGAGATGCCAAAACAGCGTCAGGTATTGTGCCAATACCAGCTTGTATGGTAGCACCATCTTCCACCAACTCGGCACAGTATTGCCCGATGCGCAACGAGATTTCCGAAAAAGATTCACTGTATTGTACCTCGGGGAGATCTTGTTCGTGATAAACGACTGAATTGAATGAATCAATTTTGAAAATCCCATCTCCCATGGTACGTGGCATTTTCGGATTCACTTGTGCAATCACGTACTTGGCTGTTTTCACAGCTGTAGCTGCCACATCTACGGAAGTACCCAACGAACAATAGCCATGCTTATCGGGTGGTGAAACCTGCACTAAGGCAACATCGATCGGTAAAATGTTTCTCTTAAACAAATTGGGAATCTCACTCAAGAACACCGGCACATAATCGCCACGCCCGTCATTAACGGCTTCGCGAATATTCTGCGAGACAAACAGTGAGTTGATTCTGAAATTTCCTTTGTATTTTTTATCAGCAAATGGCGCACTGCCCTGCAAGCTGGTGCATATCAATTCAACATCCCACAATTCAGGAGCTCGCTCTACCATCTTTTCAATCAGGTGATGTGGCGTTGCTGCACCTCCATGAAGAAAAACACGATCACCGGGCTTTATTGCTTTTACAGCCTCTTCTGCGGTTACATAATTCATATAGTTGCGGTTTAAAGTTGGCCAAAAGTAGAGGTGGCCATTTGCCTACCACATGATTTTCATCAGTGGGCTCGCATGAGAATTGTCATACATATCTCAGCTGCATACCAAATAAAAAAGGTCTGGCAATTACGCCAGACCTCTTCTGATAATCACAAAGTCCACGCCCTAAATGGCGTAGGCAATCTCAATGACTTTTACCCACTCACCCATTCTGTTTCGCACGGGTGTGTAGCTTACCCTTACGGTAACAACGTTTCCTGTTTTGGTAACACGCTTGAAGTCTCCTTTTACCGTTTTGCCGGCTGTAAGGTCTCGCCACAACTGACGGTAAGCGTCTGTGTTTCTTTCCTCTTTAGGAACAATCAGGCGGTGTTGTTCCCCTACAATCTCTGCCTGCTCATAGTCAAGCATCTCCAGAAAGTTTCTGTTTGCTTTCAGAATTTTTCCTTCCATGTCATACTCCACAACAGAAAGGGCTGCATTTAACGCCTGCATCGCTCCCTCCGACTCTGATTGGCCACGTTGCATTTCTTCCTGTGTGGCCTGCAGTTCTTCCATGTTCTGACGCATCTCTTCTTCCTGCGCCCTCATCTCTTCCGTCATCTGCTGCGACTCATTCAACAATCGCTGGGTGCGTGCATTAACTTTAACGGTAGAGATCGTAGCAGCAATGCTCTCAGCGATCTTCTTTACAAAGTCAATTTCAAAATCTTTGAAGGCCCCAAAGGTTGCTAATTCAACTACACCAAAAATCTCATCGTTCATTTTCAGTGGCACCATTACCACCGCATTGGGATTCGCATCGCCCAAGCCTGATGTGATCTTTATAAAATCCTGGGGCACATCCGTGAGATAGATGGTATCCATTTCCTGCCACGCCTGCCCGATGAGCCCTTCGCCTAAATGGATCTTCTGATTAATATATTTTTTCTTATCCCATGCATAGCATGAAGCCATGGACATTGTCTTCTGATCTGCCTCATCGTTTACGTCATCCACGATATAAAGAGCGCCCTGGTTTGCTTTCAGGTATTTTACAAGGTTACTGATAATCTCGTCTGAAAGTTTCTGCACATCACTGTTATTGTTCCTCAATATCTCACCAAACTTGGCAAGGCCTTCCGTAGTCCAATTTCTTTTCTTGTCGTCTTCGGCTACGCGTGCCAGGTTGCTTCGCATATTCAACAAGGCATTCCCTAACACATCGTGATCACTTAGCGGAGTAAATTGAGAATCGTATCGTCCATTACCAATGTTTTCAGCAAACATCGTAGTAGCCTTCAAGCCGGTAACCAGGCTGTCTGTGGCAACCGCCATCTCTCCAATTTCATCGTTTGCAAACTTCGTATTCTTGTCTTCCACCAATTCGCCTCTTCCCAGTTTAACCACCACATCTTTGATGTAGTTGATGGGTTGCGTAATGGTGCGCACCAGGAAGTATGCACTGAGAAACCCGATTGCGACTATAGCCAGCCCGAGCACAATTGTAATCGTACGCAAATTGCGGGTGGATTTGACAAGAGTATTGGTCGTCTGTTCAGAGAGCTTCTCTTGGTTGATCTTGATGGCTGTAAGGATGGAGATGATTTTATTGGATTCAGGAATAACTACCTGATCAATATAATCACCGGCCAAAAGCTTTGTAGCCGGATCTTCGTAGTCATCAAAAGTCTTCAACGTACCCAGGATATTTTCATTTGCGCCTTTGAGAAGGGAATCATATTTACCAAATGCTTTTCTCATCAGCACCCGCTGCGAGCTATCTTTTTTGAACGTTGACGAAAGGCTGTCTGCATCCCACTCTTTCATCAGGCCCTGGATGCGTTCTTTTACACCTTTGTATTCGTAGGTCATTATAAACTGAAGTGCTTTTTTATCGTCTTCGTTTGTTTGCAGGAAAACCCAGTTGGTAATGAGCATGCGCGAGCGATGCACAAGTGTTACCAGCTCATTGATTGCATCTTTGGAAGGATTCACCACCTCTGATGACAATGAAACCTTGTTGTCGATCGTGTTTACGGTAAGGAAGATAATGGCTGCGTTGATCGCAAACAATGCGATCAGGATGGTGAAGCCACCAAAAATCTTGTTTCCAATGGTTAGCCGTAACTTAAATTTATTGCTCATAGTCAATTATAAAACATTTACTAAATAAGGATTGCCAATCGCGTAAGTTCTGCGGATGCCTTTAACTTCTGCTTGCCGAGGGCAGATTGATTGAGTTCAAAAACAAGCTTACCTTCCTTGGTAATAAAATTTACACCACTGCCCTTCAAACCTAACCCAGGTTGCTCTGTTACCACCAGCACGGGCTCCTCTCCTATCTTTGCTAAAACTTCCGCTAATCTTGCCGACCAACTTTGAGAGACAAACAGAATGTGACCTTTCTTAAATTCAGACAGGTCTGTGATCGTTGTTACCGTAATTGTTCTGCCTGAAGCTTTTTTCTTCTCGGCCATTGATTTCAACTCATCAGTAATGGGCGATTCTCCCAGCACGGTAATTTGAAAGTCACCCTGGCGGGCGTCTTCAGGCCACTGAACAAACCGGGTAAAACTGTAAATAAAAAGGGAATGAGTCTGGTAATTTTGAGCCCAGCCAGCCCCCACTGTGAAAAGGTAGAAAACAACAACCAATACAGACTTTCTCATAGATCGTAACTTCAAAGGTAAATATTGCATGGACTTAAATTGTGCAAAAAAAACAGATTTTAGCACATCAAAATGTTTTAAGCTTATTTGGCTCATTATGGACAGGTTCGATACAAATTTTGAAACTTTTTGTCATAAAAGAAGAAATCTACGAAAATCTAAAGCAAAATGACACCGAAAACAACTTGAATTCTTACGTCTGGTCGCCATCGAGCTTAGCTCCCCCCGATCTGAATTTCCAAGGGCCTAAACGTTCCCTACGGCAAGTAGTGCTGGTTTTTATTATCTTTTCAGAAAAAAAACTATGTGCAGATTAATGGCTTATAAAGGTACCCCGGTGGTCATCGACAAACTTTTGTACCAACCCAAAAATTCATTAGTCAACCAGAGTTTTCACGCGCGTGAAATAGAAGAGCCACTCAACGGTGATGGCTTTGGCATCGGCTGGTATGTACCAGAAGTCAATTTCGAACCGATCACGTTCGTATCGGTAAACCCTGCGTGGAGCAATCGAAACCTACGCAACCTGGCACCTAAAATTAAAACCGACTGCATGATCGCACACGTACGCGCAGCCAGCGTGGGCGATGTAAGCGAAAGCAATTGCCACCCGTTTCAATACAAGAACCTGCTGATGGCGCATAATGGTGGTGTAGAAGATTTTGGAAAGATAAAACGCTACATGCGCAACCCCTTAACCGATGAACTGTATAACTGGATCAAAGGCCAGACCGACAGCGAACATCTTTTCGCATATATGCTGAACGAACTTTTCAAGAATCATAAAATTGTGAGCCCCGAATCGGTGGTAGATGCCTTCGAACGGATGTTCAGAGATCTGAAAAAACTGATGGACGAACATGGCATCAAAGAAGAAGCGTATCTGAATATGGTTTTCACCAACGGGTTATTCCTGGTGGGTACCCGCTACTGCACCAACCCGAAAGAAGAACCGCTCACCTTATACCACAGCGAAGGAAGCCGCTATGTGGTAGAAGATGGAGTCACTCGCATGGAAGCTCCGCAAGACGATGACCAGGCCGTGCTGGTAGTATCTGAAAAACTTTCAGACGACCCGAGCTGGACGATGATACCTGCCAACCATTTTGTGATTGTAGAACAAT
The DNA here is from genome assembly GCA_964571345.1 of uncultured Ohtaekwangia sp. Classification (GTDB taxonomy): domain Bacteria; phylum Bacteroidota; class Bacteroidia; order Cytophagales; family Cyclobacteriaceae; genus ELB16-189. Next base: position 3,942 of record CAZNCO010000085.1, on the reverse strand, counting down.
CGTTGAATGTGCGTATCAAGCCGATACATGATTGAAAAGTAGTTTTACCTCCTTACCTTTCGGCCCTAATTTTTTTTCGAATCATGAACTACGATGTTACTGTCATCGGTGGTGGGATCGTTGGCCTGGCTACCGCTCTGCAATTGCAAAAAAAGAACCCCAACCTTAAAATCCTTCTGCTCGAAAAAGAAACGGAGTGGGCCAAACACCAGACCGGAAACAACAGTGGCGTCATTCACTCCGGGCTTTATTACAAACCCGGCAGTTTAAAAGCTACCAATTGCATTCGGGGATATCATTTGCTGATCGATTTCTGCAAAGAGAATAACATTCCATTTGAATTGTGTGGCAAGATCGTAGTCGCTACTGAAGAGCATGAACTTCCTCTTCTCCAAAATCTTTTTGTGCGAGGTCAACAGAACGGATTGACCGGCTTTATTGAACTCAACTCATCACAGCTGAAAGAATACGAACCACACGTAACTGGACTTAAAGGATTCTTTGTTCCTCAAACCGGGATAGTAGACTACAAGTTAGTTGCAGAGAAATACGCAGAGTTGCTAAAGAAAAATGGAGCAGAACTTCATCTGGGTGAAAAAGTGATTAAGATCGAAAGCACCGCTGGTACTTCCTCCGTAGTTACAGAGAAATCTTCTTACACAACCAAACTCGTCATCAACTGCGCAGGTTTATATTCCGACAAGGTAGCGCGGCTTACATCCAAAAACATTAACGTAAAGATCATTCCGTTCCGGGGCGAATATTACAAGCTCACGAAAGAAAAAGAATACCTGGTGAAGAACCTGATCTATCCGGTACCCGATCCAAACTTCCCTTTCCTGGGCGTGCACTTTACGCGCATGGCCAAAGGTGGTGTTGAAGCAGGACCCAATGCAGTACTGGCCTTCGCGCGCGAAGGTTATAAAAAGTCGGATATCAATTTATCCGAACTGGCAGAGTCGTTAGCGTGGCCGGGCTTTCAGAAAGTAGCGGCCAAATATTGGCGGACGGGTTTTGGAGAAATGTATCGCTCGTTTTCAAAAGCTGCATTTACCAAAGCCTTGCAAAAACTGATTCCCGAAATACAGGAAAGCGACCTCACCACAGGGGGTGCCGGTGTGCGTGCCCAGGCCTGCGACCGTGAAGGAGGATTAGTGGATGATTTTATGATTGTAGAAGAAAGCAATGCGATCAATGTCTGCAACGCGCCATCGCCTGCTGCTACTTCTTCGTTGGCAATTGGCGAAACGGTTTCAGGACTCGCCTTGAAGAGATTTTAGGAATACTTTAGTTCCCAACTTGAAAATTCGCTGCGGTGCAAATTCAGGCAGCTGACCAGGCGAATAAGTCATCGTTTTCTCCATTTCCTATACGGCAAAACATTCACAGGCTATTGATTTATCGAAAAAATAAAGCAATATTGCTTTGAACATGAGTAATTTAACCGTAAACCTTAAACTTCCGCTTAAGTACACTCCCGATATTAAAATCGTACTTTCTGCCCTTCTCTATTTTCTTGCAGCAAGGTTAGGACATTTCCTTGCCTTTCCGGAAACCAACGCATTACCTGCCTGGCCTCCTTCCGGAGTTGCATTTGCCCTGATCATTTTAATGGGGCGTGGCAGCTGGCCCGGAATAACCATTGGAGCGCTGGTGGCTAATCTGATGGCCTATTGGCACAACCAAAATCTTCCTCAGCAAAATATCATCATCATTTCCAGTGTCATCGCCATCAGCCAGACGTTAGAAACACTGGCAGGAAATCTCCTTATAAAAAAGTGGGTGAAGGAAGATTATCCATTTAAGAAAACGAAAGATGCTTTCCGGTTTCTTTTTGTAACACTCTTCATGTGTTTGATTGGCGCATGGATAGGTACAATTAGTTTATCTCTCAACGGTGTAATCCCTGCGGAGTTGGTCATTCAAAGCGGATTTCGCTGGTGGGTTGGCAATGTAGTGGGCGTGTTGCTCTTTACTCCATTTATTTTGTCGATCATACATTTCAAAAACTTTCACCTGCAAACAGAACGACTCGTGGAAGGGGCCGTTTTCATTCTCTGGATGGTGGGTATTTATTTCCTGGTGCGCTTTGGGTATATGAACGTCACCGTTATCAGTGCACTTCCTTATCTGCTGATACCTTTTTTGCTTTGGCTCGCTTTTCGATTTGACCTACTGGCTTCTATTTCTGTTACAGTTATCACTTCCCTCATCGCTATTTATTTTACGATTCAAAACCTTGGCCCGTTCAAGCAGTTATCCCCCAACGATTCAATGCTGCTGCTTCAGATTTTTATTGGTGTTATCAGCATCTCTACCATTGTATTGTCAGCTACTGTTTCTGAACGGACGCAGGCACAAAATGAATTAAAGATATTTAATGCAAACCTGGAAAGCATGGTGCAAGAGCGAACCAAAGCATTGAATGACGAAATCAACACACGTAAAGAAGCCGAAGACAAACTTCTGCAAACCAATAAAGAGCTCAGCAAACGCAACACAGAACTTGACAATTTCGTCTACAGCGTTTCGCACGATCTTCGCGCTCCGATCGCATCGGTATTGGGTTTGATTAACCTTGCCAAGAAAGACAATGACCCGAATATGAAACAGGCCTATCTGGAGCGGATAAATAACAGTGCCATCCAGCAAGACAACTTCATCAAAGAAATTCTGGATCAATCGCGAAACTCAAGACTTGAAGTAAAGAAGGAAGAAATTCTCTTTGAGCCACTTATTGATGAGACCTTCAACCAATTAAAATTTGCTACTACACCCGGTACTTCCGTTGAGAAAATTGTTAAGGTCAATCAGGAAGGTTCATTTTTAGGAGATCGCTGGAGATTAAAAGTAATTTTCAACAACATCATTTCTAATTCTATCCGATACAGAAACGGAAAAGATCCCATCATCAGGGTAAATGTTGAAATCAAGAATCATAAGGCGATGGTGGAAATTGAAGACAACGGCCGCGGTATACCAAAAGAACACCTGGGAAAAGTTTATCAGATGTTTTATCGTGCTACGGATGACGGTGCAGGCTCCGGGCTTGGACTTTATATCGTGAAAGAAACAATCGACAAATTACATGGCTTGATCGATATCGAATCAGAGGTAGGCAAAGGAACCAAAGTGACGTTAGAGATCCCCGAGTTGGCGTAACTCCGATAGAACGCCTTTAATAAATTCTGAATGCCAACCCTGCTTGTATTCCCCAAACAGAAATGGCCTCATAGTACCGTTGGTAAACTCCACCTAATGTTGCATTACCATGCCAACGGCCAACGGTGAAGACGGGTCGCTCTAAACTGAAATTAAATTCTCTCCGTGGCACTGCTTCCGTAGTAAAATCATTCGATACACGATACTCTGCATTTGCCGCCACAGGCCAGCGCGAAGGAAAAACAGACACACCAAAAGTGGCTTCAAAGAATGATTGATGCGCTCCAAAATTTTCGAAATAATTTCCAACGCCCACGCGCCCCGTTACACTGCGCGTATTGATCAGGTTGAGCTGAATAATCTGCCAATCAAAAGTCGATAGCTCCTTGTTCACGCCAATGTTTTGCTCAATCAACCAATTAAATCGGAAGTCGGTTGAAAAGATTCCCCACGTGCCGCGCACTCTCGGGTTCACCAGGTAGTAATTAGAAGGTTGAATGGCAGCTTGCGCGAATGCTTCTAAAGAAACAATGCGGGGTGTTGAGTCTCTCCTGGCCAACACGGCCGATTGCACATTGGTCACAAAGCGGAACATGTCAAAAAAAGCAAACATATTCGGGCCACCACCGGACGAACCGCCACCTGATTTTTCCCTGCGGTTGGCGTTCTCTGAAGATTTATTTTTGATCTGGTCTACTTGTGCAAAGACCGTAATCGTTAAAAATGAAATGGGGATAAGGAGTTTGAATTTCATGTGTTCATAATTGTTCTGAAATGGCC
>CAZNCO010000084.1:0-11263 GCA_964571345.1 uncultured Ohtaekwangia sp. | reverse complement strand
CCGGGAACAGGTCTAATATCTGCCACTATTTCACCAAAGGCAGGAGAGGAAACTGCAGAAGTCTTCACTACAGGAGACGAAAAATTTCCACCCACTAATTTTCCCGAAGCTATTGGCTCAATTTCTTCACTAAACGCTTCAACTGATATATTAGTAGAGAGACCTTCTGAAGGTTTTTCATCACCAGAATTGAGGGAGGAACTTTCTTCACTATATTTATTTTGCGGTAAAAATTGCTCTTCTATTAATCGAGGAGCCTCAGCAATAAGATCGATCGTTGACGGAGCTACTCCTTTTACTCCCTCCCACTACTCTCCAACAGCAATTACTAATTTATGAACGGCTATTCCTCGTTGTAAATCGTGGGCCGCCGCTTGCGCAGCATAAGTATTCTGTTGTTTCAGACGAGCTAATTCCGGCTCGGCTGCTTGAATCGCTGCTTTCAAATGAGGAGCTGCTATTGCAGCCCCTTCTAAACCATAAGCAATAACAGCACCTGCTGCTGTCGGTAAAGGAATTTTGGATAACAACCGTGTAGATATAAAAGAATTTACTGCATCACCGGCGATATCTCGAGCTAAGTAGTAGGTGGATTTCCCTAAATTTCCATCTTGATGTAACAAGTGCTCAACAAAATTAATCGTATAAGGCACAAAACTTAGTGCTTTACCTGCACCAGGCAAGCCACTCTGAATAATTGGATCACAAAATACTTTCTGCCAATAAATATCAAAAACAAAACGACCTTCTTTAAAAATCGGTTCTAAGGCTGGGTCTAAATGATCAGGTTCAGTTCGCATACGCTCCTGCTCTTAAAAATATTTTCTTCCTATACACGCCGTGTTAATAAATTGAAGCGTGTTTGAAAATAAAAACTGAGATATCAGCAGAATAAAAATAAATATTTTGTGGTGCCCGGGGCCGGACTTGAACCGGCATGGAAGTTTAACGTTCCGAAGGATTTTAAGTCCTTTGCGTATACCAATTTCGCCACCCGGGCGTTTTAAAAACAAGGCTGGGGTCGGGATCGAACCGGCGTACACGGCTTTGCAGGCCGCTGCATAACCATTCTGCCACCCAGCCACACTCTTTTTTCAAAGAGGGAAAAGCTTAGCACCGGTTTTTGCAGAAAGCTAGAAAAAATTAACGATATTGAAGAGATAAAACTGGAGCGGGAAACGAGACTCGAACTCGCGACCCTAACCTTGGCAAGGTTATGCTCTACCAACTGAGCTACTCCCGCTTGTAAAAGGACTGCAAATTTAAACGTCATTGTTTAAATTCCAAATTAATGATCATCCGTAAAGTGACGAATTGTTTTTTTCTGCTCAAATTTTTTCTTGTTGAACTCACTTGTGCCTCCTTTTGGAATGGATAGTGAAGCGAACTCATTTCCTTTCAGCACTTTAGCTTGATATACGATTTGACCGATGTGACTACAGTAATGAGCCAGCTGTCGCTGAATCGCTTCTATTACCGTTTGACCCTCGTTCCGAATGAAAATCATCTTTTTCAGATCTTCAGGCTTCAAACTTTCCAAAGCTTCAAAGAGGCACTCCCAGCCTTTATTCCAGCTCTCAATCATGCTTTTTTTATCTGGGTAAGCAATTTCAAATTCAGCTTCCCGGTCACGCCAGGGCTTCTCTCCGTCTGTAGTGAGAAAATCCGTGAAGCGAGACAGCATATTCCCGCTAAGATGATGCACTATCAAAGAAATGCTATTGCTGGCCTCGTTGGGTTTTGTTAAAACCTGCTCATCGGTAAGCTGAGCGAACGCTTTTTCACCCAATGATTTATAGCAGTGGAAAAGCTTTATTGAGCTTTCAAGAAAAATTTCTTCAACTGATGAGGGCATTCTCTTCCAATTTTTGGTGAAAGGCGTTTCCTTCGATTTGCTTTTTTAATTCAGCCGCGTGCTTCTTGTTCTTTGATTTCTTGATATGCTCCGGAACACCTTTTAAATCCCAGATAAGGCCTACGGCAGCGAGGCCACGCAAAATGTAATAGGTGATGTCGATCTCCCACCAGAAAAAACCTTGACGTGATGCTACTTCATAATAGTGGTGGTTATTATGCCAGCCTTCGCCAAGTGTGAGCAATGCAAGCCACAAACTGTTTTTACTTTCGTCATTCGATTCATAACGCTGCTTTCCAAATTTGTGCATGATTGAATTGATGGAGAATGTACCATGGTAGAGAAATACAGTGCTTAGAAAGAATCCGACAAATAAAGTTGAAAAGCCGGCCGTAGTAAACATTAACAACATGCTTCCGCCATTTACATATGCGCCAAGCGCTGTAACGGAGATTGCAAGAATGGTTGGAGGCACCAGATAATGTTTGTTCAACCAAACCAGTTCAGGATATTTCGCATAATCTCCGATGGTTTTGAAATCAGTTTCTTTAAAGTCAGGCCCTACGATCCAACCGATATGTGAATACCAGAATCCATAGATTTTCATTGAGTGGGGATCTGCCGGTGTGTCGCGGTGGCGGTTATGGTGACGGTGATGGGCGGCCTACCACAATGCACCTTTTTGAGCAGACGTTTGTGCCATAAAGGCGATTATAAATTGAAACCAACGTGAAGTTTTATATGACTTGTGAGCAAAGTAGCGATGATAACCGCCCGTAACCCAAAACATTCTGAAAACATAAAGGAAAAGGCAAACCATCCAATCAAAAAAGGTAGCACCTGTCCAAATTGCTGCCAAAGGAATAAGGTGAATGATAAGAAAGGCAATCTCTTGCTTTAAGATTGGCTTTTTGCGCGCTTCCGGCTTTAAAACGGCATCCATGAAAATGTAAATTATTTAAATAAACTGTAAGACAAATAGTAACAAAGAAATGTGACGAATTGTGTCCTAGATTTTTGTCAGATATTTTTTTTCAGTTCCTGAATCAGGTCTGTAGCATTTCCTAGATCACATGCGTCACGAAAGCTTTTCAGCAAACCAGAAGTATCAGGCATGCTGAAGTGAATCTTAGAAGTTTCTTCATTCAGTTTTTTTTTCGCCCTGCAAAAAAGTTGGCGGCAATAATCCTGCTTTTTATCCAGCAAGACCTGCAATTCATCGTATTCAAAATCGAATACTTCCTTCAACAAATAGACGGCTCTTTCCAGTGGGCCGAGCTTGCTATGAAGTACACTGAATGCGGCATTCAAGTTAACGTCCAAATCAATTTTGGATAAATTAGTTTCCTTAAACTTGCTGATAAGTTCTTGCCAGTTGAGTTGACTGAAATATTCCTCTTTCTTTTTTTTCAGAGAATTCAAATGGTTTAGGCAATTGTTGGTAACGGCCTTGATCAAATAAGCCTTTGTGTTTTCAATCTTTTGCTGATCGATGACCGGCCACTTTGCGAATGTTTCCTGAACAATATCTTCTGCGTCTTCTTTGCAGCGCACCAAATTATAAGCAATGCTGTGGAGAAGCGGCTGATAGAGCGTTATCGTCTGTGCTGGATTCATTAATAGACCTGCAAGATAACAGAAATTAGACAAAGTTTGATGCCGGTTTCTTCGGCCGTGGCAACTAATGGTCGTCAGGAAATTGATTTTAAAACAAAATCAAGGTTGGTTCCCGGGAACGAGAAAAGATTTTTACTTTTTTTCATCAGCAGAATATTTTATCCCTGCTTTTTTCCTTACCCGGTCAAGCGTTTCCATCATTAAAAGCGTATCGGCAAATTTAAGCACTGGGCTTTCGGTGAGGCCTTGCAGCAGGCAGTTAGTAACATGTTGAGCTTCGTACTCATAGCCAAAACCTTTCGCTGCCTCCGCAGGAAAGACCTGTCGCGAATCAGGCGTAGAAGAATAAAATTCTACAGTTGCTGAAGGAGCGTAGAAACGATTCGTTAACCGTATCCTCCCTTTATCGCCCGCAATGTCAGCAAACGTATCAAGGTTAGAAGTGAAAGTGGAGAAGAGTTGAGCAAGTGCTCCGTTATTGTACGTGAAAATCATCGAGCATTGACTATCTGTTCCGTGTGTGGATGGAGTCATGACTGCATTTATTTCATCGGGCTTGCCTAGAAGATCAAGGGCTAAAAAAATTGTATACAACCCAATATCGAGCAACGAACCGCCCCCCAATGCGGGGTCGTATATGCGTGGAGCAATTGGTGGCGTAGGAATAAATCCAAATGTGGAGGTGATACTCTGAATTTTTCCGATCTTATTTTCAGCGATAAGCTGCTTTGCCAGATTGTAGTGAGGCAGAAACTTTGTCCAGAAGGCCTCCATCAAAAATACTTTCTGATGGCGAGCTTCGTCAATCATTTCTTTGGCTTGTCCGTAATTTAAAGCGAACGCTTTTTCACAAAGCACAGCTTTTTTGTTTCGTAAACACAGGAGCGCATGTTCATGATGAAGGCCGTGTGGAGTAGCAATGTAAATCACATCCACTTCTTCATTTTTTACCAGTGCATCATAGCTACCGTGTTTGTATTTCGCTGGGAATTCTTTTGCAAAATTTTCAGCTGTTGAGAGTTCGCGTGCACCCACGGCAGTAAGCTCAGCATTCTTTACGAACTTAAGATCGGACGCAAACTTTCTTGCAATCTTTCCGCAACCTAAAATTCCCCAGCGAATCGTTTTCATTTTTATAGTGACCTTATTTTTTCTTAATGATGTATTCAGACTCAGTCGTAATTTCCATTTGCATTTTCATGTCTTCCGGAATTTGGCCTCCTGCCAATAGCGTCATTGAGCCTTTGATTTCTGAATAGGATTTACAAGAGAGGGGCCAACCGTGGGCAATCCCTACCGTACTCTTGCTCACCTGACGTCCTTTTAAGCTCGCAGTTGCTTTTAATCCAGGTTGAGGTGTGATGACTTTGGTTGTGTCGGTAGTTGAGATCACTCCATCGCTTATTACGATGGCATTGGGCTCAGTAATTGATTCCAAAGTCCAAACATTTTCAGTTTGAATCGGTAGTTTGCTATTGGCGGCATTCGTGCTTTTCCAGGTGGAGCCTGCTTTCACTTTTTGCTCCGGGTAAAAAACAAATGCACCCTCCATACTTTTCTTGAAAGAATCTTTTCCGAAAGATTGTTCAAGAGATTGTTTCATTTGACTGAGTTGCGTTTCGTTTAATCCTAATTTTCCGAAGTCAGACCAAAGGGTTTCGATGCCGTCAACCGATTCAACAATTCCGTTTTTTGCAAGAGTAAAGTTGAATTTTTTCCCCTTCATGGCACGCACAAGTTTGTTATATACCACGGAGGTGTCAGCTTCAGAATCCATATTCATCTCTCCTTGCGGTAATTTCAATTTCAGCGAAAGCATGCGATAGTCGATTTCGAACTTCGCACTTGTTCCGATCACCTCTATCACTTTCATTTCACATTGAGCATTAATGGTAGTTTCTATATTTTGATCCATGCCGGCAACAGCAATATGCTGAGTTACATTTGCTTTTTGACCCCACTCATAAATATCCCCGTTCTTAAATGTGTATTTGAGATTGATTTCTTTAGCAGGAAATGAGAATGAGCAAGCAACTATGAAAATTACTCCGGCAATTATTTTTTTCATGAAGTTTGGTTTGTTTGAATCAAAGGTAGCGAACTCAATGAAAATAAAAAGGGCGCTCACTGATGCAAGCGCCCTCGTTTCGGATTATCAAAAATTTATTTTAGTCCAGGCAAATTCTCTGGTTTAGCTTGTTCATTCTCAAAAGAAGGAGCCTTGCGAACGGTTGGATAAACTTCATCCAGTGTGTTGCCATCGTACAGCCTTCCATTCTTCATCACCTGCAAAATAGTGTTTGTGTTTCGAATATTTTCCAAAGGATTTTTATCCATGATAATCAAGTCGGCAAGTTTTCCAGGTTCAATACTTCCCAAGTCGCCATCCAGACCCAGCCCCTTTGCTCCAAGAATAGTTGCTACTTTCAAAGCATTGTGATTTGTGATTCCACCAGATGCAACACTCCACAATTCCCAGTGGTAGCCGATGCCTTGCATTTCGCCATGTGAACCAATACCTGCTTTGCCACCGGCATCCACCAGGTCTTTAACAAACCTTGCGTGCTTAGGAAACACCTGTTCTTCATACATAAACCATCCGCCCACTCTTCGCGTCTTCGCATCCAATTCTGATTTAGCAAAGAAGTGATTCAGCTTCGGGTCTTTGTTGGGATTTTCAGTTTGCCAATAATAGTTCTCAGCCCACGGTCCTCCGTAAGACACTAGCAACGTAGGTGTGTAGGTTGTTCCTGATTCGGCAACAAATTTTGTAAAGTCTTTGTACAAAGGGTTAACAGGGAATGCATGTTCATGCCCCGGATACCCGTCAATCATTTGAGTGAGATCAAGTTTCATGCTCAGCGCACCTTCAGTAGTTGGTAATAACTTCTGCTCTTTCGCAGCCATGATAATCCACTGGCGCTGCTGACGATTACCAGCGATGTACATTTTGATATACTTGGTGTTGTAGTACTCTGAATATTGTTTTAAAATATCTTTTGCCTGATCGGCATCCTTCACATTGTATGCCCAATAGCCAACACCCGGCCCGGTGGAATAAATGCGTGGACCAATCACCTGGCCGGTTTCAACCATGTCGCCATACGTGAGCACGTCTGTCGTTGCCGTTTGAGGATCGCGTGTGGTGGTAACACCGTACGCAAGGTTAGCTGCATACACCCATACTTGGTTTTTGTGAATGCCCCACGCAGGCCACATGTGTGAATGTGTATCTACAAATCCGGGCGTAATTGTTTTTCCTTTCAGATCAATTTTCTTAACGTTTGCTTCGACTGCAATTGAACCAGATGCCCCAACTTGTTTAATACGGTTGTTTTCAATCAAGATGTCGCCTGATTCAAAAACCTCATCGCCTTTCATTGTTATGAGTCGGGCGCCTTGTAACAAAACTTTTCCGGTAGGAATATCTTTAGGCACTGAAACTTTTATTCTGAATTCACTCGCTTTATATCCTTCGTCTTTCTTTTCGTCTTTTTTATCACCGTTCCCGTTCTTTTTATCTTTCTCTTTTACTTCGCCTTCAGCTTCTTTTTTCTTTTCTTCCTCGGCTTTCTTTTTTTTCAAGGCAAGTTCTTTGGCTTTCGCAGAATCAAGATTGTAAGTAAAAAATGCGTTGCCTAAAGTGAAGTAAACAGTTCTTCCTTTGTCGCTCCAGCTTGGAAATTCGCCCCCCAGCTTGGTAAGCTTGCGCGAAGGGAACTGTGCATTCTCAGCCTCGGCAACAGAAATTTTCGGAGTTTCGCCTCCAACTTTTGGAATCGTGACAACATAGATCTCGTTGTTAATTTTTGCCAGCGCTTGATCTCCTTCGGGAGCGATCAGAATTTGCTCTGCGGGTGCGGGTTCCGGAGTAGGCTCTTGCTCCGAATTCTGAAGTTTGCAATCAAAGGCTCCGATGGCAATTCCTACTGTGGTGATGCCGGTAACTTTTAAAATTCCTTTTTCATCGCTGCCATCCCAGCGTATGGAGATCAATCCTTTTTGATGATGATTCAGGTAAATGCGATCATCACCTTTTACAAAGTGAGGCGAGAATCTTCCGCGCGATTTGTCAATCACATTAATGGCGCCACCGTCACCAGAAATCCACGCGAGAAAATTTTCTGAGAACCCTACAGGGCCATCCTGGTCGCGGAAATATTGTGAAGGTGCTTGCGTAAAGATGATGCGATTGTTTTTGTACGACCAGGCTAATTCAGTGTAGACACCGGGCTCGGTTGTTAACTTTTGCACAGCCGGAGCTTTTGCTTTGAAATTGTATTTATAAATATTTCCACCCTTGGTTTCCCAGGTGCTCCATGCCAGCTGTGATCCATCTGGGCTCCACGTTGGCTGCGCTTCTGTGAAATTAAAATTGCTGATACGCTTGGGCGCACCGTTTGGCAGATCCATTACATAAAGTCTGTTGAGTGCTGTGAATGCCACTCGCTTTCCATCAGGAGAAACTTTTGCATCTCGGATTTGAGTAACAATCATGTTTGGATCATCACTTACAGGATATTTAAAATCAAGCTTAGGCCCAAGCTCTACTTCTGTTTCTATCTGGAAAGGAATTTCAATAGCGGTACCACCGCCTACAGGTATTCTCCAAAATTTTCCACCATACGATGCCACAACTTCTTTGCTGTCGGGTGTAAACGACATAGCGGGCAAAACTCCTAACGTTGCGATCGATTCTTGTTCATCGCGCTGAACAGGATAGGCAAGCCAGCGCTCTTCTCCACTTTGCAAATTGCGGAGCACCAAACCAGTGTGTTCATTATATCTTGATCCATAAACCAACCACTTTCCATCGGGTGAAAGCGTAGGTGCAAAAGCAGATCCATATCGATACGTCTTTAATTCTGATTCACCACGCTCGCGATCATATACTGCAAGCTGATATTGAGGAAGCATCGCATTGTAATTCCATCCACCGTTACGTTGCGAATACCAAATGTATCGTCCGTCCGGACCGAAGGCAGGCTCTATTGTTTTTAAATTATCTGGCTTGCTGATCAATTGCGCACCGCCACCTCCATCTTTATGATAGAGGTATAATTTCATAATTAATTTTCCTTTTGATGTGACGATATAATTTCCATCCGGTGTCCACTCGGCAGATTGATGACTGTCGTTCCCTTTCGTTACTTGAAGCGAATCTTTTTTGTCGAGCGAAAACCACCACACGTTGTCTGCTCCGCTTCTGTCTGAGACAAAAAGGAGTTTTGTTCCATCAGGGCTGAAGCGAGGGTGAGAGTCGAATGCCATTCCTTTCGAGAAGGCTGTTGGCTTGCCACCTGCTATTGGCATGATGTAGATATCCCCCAAAAAATCAAACGCAATTGTTTTGCCGTCCGGACTTATGTCTAACGACATCCATGTGCCTTCATTGGTTTTGATTGAGATCTTCCGATCAGATTCAAGAGGAAGGTCTTTTTTCTTTTTGGGTTTTTCTTTTTTGACCGAATCGGTCTTGGTTTCTTTCTTGGGCTCTTGCGCGAATGTGAAGCTTAAAAAAAGCATCATCACCCAAAGGGTAGTAAAAACTTTCTTCATAAATAATTTTGAGGTGTGTTAAAGGCAATCTACTTAATTGCCTCGCGAAGGTTACAGAAATTATTTGAAAGGAAAAATCATAATGCCTTGTGCGAAGGCTTGTTGATGATTTTCTTATCCACCCAATTTAAAAGTAGAACAAACACAACTCCAAACAGAGCAAGGCCGGAGTAGCTTGAGAAGAATTGAAATACGCCTACTGAAAATGAAGCCTGAATAGACGCGAACGCGTAGATAAGAGCGGCAACAAATCCGATTCCTCCGCAAATGAAAAAGAACTTGTCCCAATTAAATGATTTCTTTTCGGACGCCATCAACGAAACTTTCTTGGCAAAATCTGATGGAAGTTTGAAGGCTGGCTCTTTGCACAGAGCTTCAAACACTAATTTGTATGCTTCTCCATCAATGTTAGCAGGAGCATTTCCCTCTTCCGTTTGCTTTTGGATTATTTCTTCTGACGTTTTCATACTTCTTTGCCAAGATAAGTTTTTACTTTTTCTTTTAAGAGCTGACGTGCGCGGAATAAATAATTTTTTACCGTTCCTTCCGGCATGCCTGTGGCTTCGCCTATTTCTGCATAGTTCATGTCTTCCAGATGATACAGTGTTAAAACCACCCGATATTGAGTGGGAAGCTTTTCAATTAATTTTAATACTGTAGCTTCCATATCACTGTCTTCCAAAATCTCGGAAGGATCATCCGTGGAAACAAAATGTTTTGTAAAACTTTCTTCTTCCGGAATATCACTGACCTCAATTTTCTTTTTCCGCAAATGGTTAATGGCGTGACGGTACGCGATGGTTGCAATCCATGTGCTTAGCTTGGATTGAAAGTTGAATTCAGAGATCCGCTCAAATACTTTTAAAAACACATCCTGGCAGATCTCTTCCAGGTCTTCTGAATTGTTTACCACACGGCCTACCATATGCGTCACCAGCCGCTCATGCTTGCGTATGAGCAGCTCAAATGCATGTTTATTGCCTTGGGCCACATATGCAGCCAGCGCCTTATCGTCATTCATTTCGGGGTGAGACACGGGGTTAATTCAAAATGTTGCAGAAGATCGGTAAATATTTTTCGTGAAAAAATTAAAAAAGTTGCAACATAGACGAAATAGGTTGTGTCTCACGCAGTGAAATCAAATTTGAAACTTAAAAAACACCAGTTATGGATCGAAATTTAACCGATGTATTGATGCCTATCGCTATCATGGGAAGCTTTAGCGCAGGCCTGTATTTTTTTACCACAGTCATGACAAATTATATTCTAAAAAAGAAGATGATTGATAAAGGTTTTGTGAATGAAGATACACAAGCCATTTTTAAACAATACACTTCTACCAACAAATATACTTCGCTGAAATGGGGGTTAATTGTATTCTTTGCAGGATTAAGCCTGATCTTGATGGAGTACATTCCTGTTGAGCCACAGTCTCCACTTCCTTATGGCTTGTTCGCAGTATTTGTTTCACTTGGTTTCCTTATCTACTATTATGTAGTCCAGAAAGATTCAGAGAAAAAGTAATGCGATTCCGGATATAAACGAGAATATGTTATGAAACGGATACTGGTTATTGTATTTGCTTTAGGAGGACTCTCTGCCTGTGCTCAAACCAACAAATCGGATTTATTGACATCACAGTCCTGGAAACTTGAGTCAAGTGGCATGGTAGGCATAGGAATTCATCGTCATATGCCAAAAGGATCTGTGATAACATTTTTCCAGGATGGCAAATGGAAATCCTCGTCACCATGGGAAAATGTTACTGAGGGAACCTGGTCTCTGGAAAATAACGATAGAACTTTACGTGTTCACTTTTCAGCTCAGTCTGAGCGGGACTTTCGCATCGACAAACTTACCGATAAGGAGTTGCGATGGGAAACAAAAAAATTAGCGGCCTTTTATGTGGACACCTGGGTTGCTCCTAAATAAAATTATTCAACACTAATCATTTTTTATGTTCCGAAATTATTTGAAGACTGCTATTCGCAGTCTGTTAAGGCACCGCTTTTTCTCTGCGATTAACATTTTTGGCTTATCAGTAGCAATGGCATTATCGATGGCTATCATTATGCTGGTGGCCGATCAAATGACGTATGACCGATATAACACCAAGCGCGATCGCATTTACCGCATCAACACCATTCCGTATGGAGATCAAGGTCAAAGATTTAATGAAACGGCCACCGCTGCTTTGCCCCTGAAGCAGGAACTGCTGGATAACTATACTGG
>CAZNCO010000083.1:0-11266 GCA_964571345.1 uncultured Ohtaekwangia sp. | reverse complement strand
GTCGTATGACTGGTCGATTTTCCAAAAGTTGTGAAGGGATACCTGCCATCACCGTGTCTGGCAACATGCTTGTAAAAGCTTGGGAATTCCTGGCGACTGGCTGCGGAAAACGACCAACCAAAAAATTGATATGATTCTCGGTTTCAATGATGTTCTGCTGTATGTAATATTGATTGCTCTGATTTTTGTTCACTTCAGCCTGAAATCTTCGGACTGCCAGTTCTGTTACCATACCTGCTTTCTTTTGCAGGATCACAATTTGTAACGCATTTTGCTGGATCTCGATATTTTTGCGTAAAATATCAAGTTGATTGTCAAGCGCCATCAGCTCATAGTACGAGTTTGCAATTTCGGCTACTAAATGAGTGACCATAAAATTCTTTCCTGCTGTAGTGGATAAGAATTTGAATACTGCACTTTTGCGCGCATTTCTGAGTTGTTTCCAAATGTCTACCTGCCATGAAAGATTAGCCGCGGCCCAATAATCAGGTAACGCATCCGGGATCTGTTTTCCTGGTTCGATTTGGTCGGTTGCATCAACAGCTCCTTGCCTTGTATAGCGGCCTGACTTGTCCACTCCAGCTCCTACTCCGCCACTAACAAAGGGAAGATAAGCTCCTTTTCTTGCCCTGATTTCATTTTTTGCTACATTGATTTCTTGTATCATTATGTTCAAATCCTGATTTCGTATCAAAGCAGAATCGATCAGTGCCTGCAAGTAGGGGTCTTTGAAAAACTCTCTCCATTTAATCTTTGCTGAGCTAGTGGAGTCTTGCGAGCCAGTAAAATTTTCAGGAATGGTTTTGTTCTCAGTAGTGCGACCCATGTTGGGTAAGCTACAGGAGGCAACCGCAATGGAAACACAGGCAAGTCCTAAATATTTAATTATTTTAATCTTACGCATTTTCTTCACTTTCATCAGGTTGTGGGAAACTATCCATTTTATGAACCAAATTTTCTGTAAGAGTATCATCCTCCTCGTCACGTATTAATTTTTTGCCTTCAGCTAGTCTACCAAAGATGTAATACAGGCCAGGTACAATGATCACACCGAAGATTGTTCCAAAGAGCATTCCACCCAGCGCAGAAAACCCGATAGTATGGCTACCAACAGCACCAGGCCCGGTGGAGACCGCTAGCGGAATCAATCCGGCAATGAACGCAAATGATGTCATAAGGATTGGGCGGAAGCGAGTCTTGGCACCCTCAATAGCTGCTTCCAAAACCATGGCCCCTTCGCGCTGCCGCTGCATTGCAAACTCAACAATCAAGACGGCATTCTTCCCGAGCAAACCTACTAACATTACTAATCCTACCTGCGCATAGATATCATTGGCTAAGCCGGCAAGTTTGATGAAGAGGAAGGATCCAAACACACCTGCGGGCAATGAAAAAATAACTGCGAGCGGAATGATAAAACTTTCATATTGTCCGGCTAAAACGAAGTACACAAACATCAAAACAACGATAAAAATATAGATGGCCTCATTGCCGCGTCTCACTTCATCTTTTTGCAATCCAGCCCAGTCAATGTCATAGCCTTTAGGTAATGTTTTGGCCGCTACTTCCTGGATAGCTTTGATGGCCTCTCCACTGCTGTATCCCGGAGCCGGATCGCACCGAATAGAGGAAGTAGTATACATGTTGTAGCGGTTGATTTCATAAATTCCTTGTGTCTTTTTCAATTTCATGAACGAGGAGTAAGGCACCATCTCACCTTTGTCATTTTTAACATACATCGCCAAAAGGTCAGTGGGAAGTTTGCGGTAATTCGGGTGGGCCTGAACGAACGCTTTAAAGAACCATCCGTATTTGATGAAACCTAGATCATACGTGCTCCCTACCATGATTGACAGGTTGTCCATTGCAGCTTTGATTGAAACCCCCTTCTGCATGGCCACTTTGTTGTCAATTTCAATTTCATATTGAGGATAAGCCGTACTGTAAAATGTGAAGAGCGATGTGAGTTCTTTTCTCTTTTTCAGTTCATCCATGAACTCGGTAGTGACGTCCCCCAATCGTTTATAATCGATTTCGTTGTTCTTATCAAGAAGTTGAAGCGCAATACCTCCGGCAGCACCATATCCGGGTACAGCAGGTGGGTCAAAAAATTCAATTGCCGCACCGGGGATATCTTTGACCTTTTCTTCCAGTTCTTTAATAATTTCCTTGGCGGTGTGTTTTCGCTTGTTCCACGGTTTAAGGTTGATAAGACAAGTACCTGAATTAGATCCGCGTCCTTGTGTCAACACTTCAAAACCGGCCAAAGAAGAAACCGATTGTACACCTTCAATTTTGTTTGCGACCTCTTTTAATTGAAGACTTACGTCAAAGGTTCGCTCAAGAGTTGATCCGGGAGGTGTTTGCAACACTGCGTAAATCATTCCTTGATCCTCTGTGGGAACAAATCCTGAAGGCAGATCTGATGATATTGCAAAGATGCCGAACGAAAATATTGCTAGTAAAATAATCGTTACAGCTCTCCTTCTGGCAATCAACTGAAGTAACCATACATATCTACCTGTTAGCTTTTCAAAACCTTGGTTGAAGCTATCAATAAAGCGATTGAAGAGTGTTCGCTTTTTGGGCCTCCCGTGCGTATCCTTTAAAATCATTGCACAAAGCACTGGCGTAAGCGTTAGAGCAACCAATCCCGAAAGCACGATGGAAGACGCCATGGTAATAGAAAACTGTCTGTAAAAGACGCCTGTTGGACCGGACATGAAAGCCACCGGAACAAACACAGATGTCATTAATAAAGTAATGGCTATAACCGCACCGCTAATTTCGCCAAGTACTTTTTTCACAGCTCGGTAGGGAGAAAGGTGTTCCTGCTCCATCTTGGCATGAACTGCTTCCACAACCACAATAGCATCATCCACTACAATACCAATCGCGAGCACAAGAGCAAACAGTGTGATCAAGTTGAGCGTGAGACCAAACGCTTGCATAACGAAGAATGCCCCAATGAGCGATACTGGAACCGCCAGAGTTGGAATCAGGGTTGATCGCCAGTCGCCCAGGAAGATGAATACCACGAGGGCAACCAAAATAAATGCATCACGAAGGGTATGAACTACTTCCTCAATGGAGGTCTCCAAAAATGTGGAAACATCATAGCTGATTTCATACTCCATTCCGGGAGGAAAATTTTTCTTAAGTTCTTCAAGCTTTGACTTTACTCTGTCAATGGTTTCGATAGCATTACTCCCATACGACTGGTTGAGCATAATCGCAGCAGACGGATATTGATCTTTAGTTGAATAGATATCGTAATATTCACTACCTAATTCAACAGTAGCAACATCGCCAAGTTTGAGTACCTCTCCATTTGGGTTGGCCCTCAAGATGACATTTCGAAATTGCTCAGGGTCATTGTATCGTCCGGGGTAAGTCAAAACATATTCAATTGCTTCTGAGCTTTTACTGTCTGCTCTTCCCAAGCGTCCTGGGGATCCGATAATGCTCTGTTCATCGATAGCTCGCATTACATCATCTGAACCAATGTTATATGCGCGCATGCGATCTGGGTTCAACCAAACCCGCATGGCATATTGACGGCTACCAAGAATTTTTGCAAAGCCAATACCATTTACACGCTGTAGTTCGGGCAATATATTTATGTACGCATAGTTAAAAACATGCTTCATATCCGCGTCAGAGGTATCTCTGCTGTATAGGTTGATATACATCAACATACTAGGTAACAAACGCATGGTCACGATACCTTCCAACTGTACGATGGCGGGTAACCTCATCTTAATTTGCTCAATGCGATTTTGTACGTTTACCAGCGCCTGGTTCGGATCTTCGCCTTGTTCAAACACAATTTGAATATTTGCTTCACCCGAACTGGCAGCCGTGGAAAACATGTATTTTTTTCCGGGCACAGTATTGATTGCTTGCTCCAAGGGAATGAGTACAGCTTGTGTTAGCACAGTAGAACTTGCACCAGGATAAGATGCATAAACGATTACCATTGGAGGAGCAATCTCAGGGAATTGAGATTTCGGCAATGTCTCAATAGCCAACACTCCCATGAACAAAATCACTAGCGACAATACGATCGCAAGGACTGGCCTCTTAATAAATTTACTAAACATCTCGGATGGTCTTTACAGTTTAAATAAACCGGACTTACTCAGCATGAAGCTTTAAATGAGAGATCACTTCCCGGGGCTCTTGATATTTGTAAGCGATCTTTTCATTCTCGGTCACTTTACGGATTCCTTCTAAAAGAATTTTATCTTTTTCGTCAAGCCCACTTTTGATTACATATAAGTCGGGCAGCTCAGCCTCCACGGTGATTTTTCTGGTTTTCAGGACGTCATCTTTGTCTAATACATAGACGTATTTATGATCCAGGACTTCGAACGTAGCTTTCTGTGGAATAATAAGTGCGCGCTTGAGAGGAACATTCACAACGATGTTTCCCGTCTCTCCGTGTCGCAATAATCCATCTGGATTTGGAAAGGTAGCTCGGAAAGCTATGTTGCCAGTTTCGTTATTGAAATCTGCTTCGATCGTCTTTACTACACCTACCTGATCAAACATTTCCTGGTCAGCCGTCCGCAGTTTTACCGTAAGCAAATCTCCTTTGCTCATTCCTTTTTTGAAGCCGAGATACTCTGCTTCAGGAACGTTGAAATAAACCCAGAGTGTACTTATATCGGATAATGTAGTGAGCAGGTCTCCATCATCAAGAAGGCTACCTAACCGAACACGAAAATGATCCATCAGCCCATCAAAGGGTGCCTTAATTTCGGTGAAACCTAAATGAACTCTCGCCAATTCCAGTTCAGCTTTTGCTTTTTCAAGTTTCGCCTTTGCCAAGGCAAGTTGAACGGGCGATATCACATTACTATCAGCAAGCAACTTGGCATTTTGATATTCAATTTCTACATAATTGGCTTCAGCTTGTGCTTTCTGAAATTCAGCTTTGTATTGAATGGGCAAAATCTGAAACATCAGTTGGCCTTTTTTTACCATTTTACCTTCGTCTACGTAGATTCCTTCGAGGTAGCCGCTCTCGAGTGCCCTTAACTCAATGTGCTGAATAGCTCTGATCTGGCAAACATACTCGCGTGTAGTCAGAGTATCCATGCGGATGGGGTTGGTTACCAAATATGAGTCTTGCTCTTCTTCCTTTTTGTCTGAATGGCAACCCATGTTGCATAATAAGGTAACCGTGCTTATGAGAATGAGAATTTTTTTCATAGGAACTTTTAATGCTGGCGACTGCCGTTGTTGAATAATGAATAACTTTTCATGCGGCCTGTTTGCGAACTATTTTGGTTTTGCCGGCCCTACTCTCGATTAAAAAGACTTGTTCGATAAAACAGTATTTTCTACTCGCTCGAGTTGTAACCGATTGCTTTGAACGACTCCTGCAACCTGCCATGAATGGTAATTTTTTGAGCCCCAAATGTCAGGGGCAATTCTTAAGAGATTCTTAAGATTATGTTTGCTGAAAACTTTTGTTTTCAGAGATACTAAAGGATTTCTAAAGAATTCAACCGCAAATTCGAGGCTATTTGCAAATGTGCATTAGGATCATGTTTTGATTAAAACATTCTTAAAGGAAATGTGAGTTTATGAAGCAATTTGAGTTTTATAAAAAATACAAAACCAGTTATCCTGCGCTCGAAAATCCAATTTTCACAAAAGGAAATTTTCGCATCACGATTGCGGTGGTGGTAATTGGTACCTTGCTGGAACCCCTTATCCTATACAGACACTTCAGAAACATTCCATTTTCATTTCACTATTACGTGCAGCAGATAGAGTATTTCTTGATCTTTGTCGTGCCCGTTATGTCTTTAATTTTTTGGGCTTATTGGCGTGAGATATTAAAACGGAGTGAGGGGTACCGCTGGGTAGGAAAATTTGAAGTTAAGGACAAGCAGCAGTCGCTATTTAATCACTTTTACTTGGCCTTGTCACCAGGCAACAACAATAAATTGAAAGTAGAGCGCAGCCTTTTTAACAAAATCCGCGTAGGTGATTCTATTATTGTGCACCGCGATGTTTTCGGAAATGTTGAAGAAATAAAAAAAATAAGTAGTTTCTCAAGTCGTGTTGCAAAGGTGAGAGATCGCATAGCCAACCGGAATGCGGAAAACCCGGCACAGTATTCTTATTAAAACCGCCTGCGAGTCGCGCTCATAATTGCTTAGAAGGATTAAAGAAGTTCTAGCAAGATGAATTTTGTTTCCTTACTCGCCATGACTTTTACGTCACCTTTAGTGCACACGATAAATTCATTTTCGCGCAATGTTTTTGTTCTGCCGGAAGATTTCACTTCGATTTGACCGGAATAGGCGATCAAAAAACACGGACCGCGAAATAGTTTTGGCTCTTTGCGTGCTTCCGTTGCTATCTGATACGCAGTAACCCAATTTTCGCTGAATATCGCTTTTTCATTGGTACTACCTAATATGGATATATTTCCTGGGTTTATTTTTTGTTGCTCAATCACGATGCAACGAAAAATGGATTTGTCGTTAATCCAAACCTTGTGTAGTACTGGCTTGTCGCCATAATTTCGATACACAGTAGTGCCTGGAATTACGGTTGTAGCAACTGGACCTTGATCAGCATTCTGAATTACCAGCTCAGATGCTGAAAGGAAAATGACAACTGAGTTAGCAGTGTGACTATGCATGAGTGTGGTATCACCAGGTGCGATGACCAAATCAATAACACGAATGTTTTCATTGCTGAACAATACTTTGTGATGCTGCTCTTGATCAACTGGAAGCTGAGCCACAGCAAACCTATAAAAGAGAAATACGATACCAGTTAATTTCACTTTTGAATGATTAAAAATTTGCTTCATTCTTAATTTGTTTGCCGGAGGCTATCAAATGTAAATTAGTTTATACGTGATACCTTCACCCACGCTAAGGTATTTTGAAGGACCTTTTGTTTTCTGTAATTCAAAATAGATCGATCGGCAAATCGAACTTATTTTTCGTAATCGACCCCCAAGATTGTCGCATTTGCGTTGTTACAGTGCAATCTCAGTTAACGAGATTTGTAAAAGCAATCCCTTAGTAACATGAGAAAAATAATTGTTATATCAATGACATCGTTGGATGGAGTAATGCAAGCTCCCGGTGGGCCGGAGGAAGATCCTTCAGGAGGCTTCAAATATGGTGGCTGGACAGTAGCTTATGATGATCACGATTCTGGTAAAGTGTTGCAAAGGCTACTGCGACCAGCCGATTATCTTTTGGGAAGAAGGACATTTGAGATCTGGGAAAAATATTGGCCTGCTCATAATGACTTTTGGCCTAGTATAAATAATAAAACAAAATATGTACTGAGTAATTCTCGCGAAAAATCGGATTGGAGAAATACATTGTTCGTCAAAACCGCAGCAGATATCAAAGAGCTGAAAAATTCAAAAGGTTCTGATATTCAGGTTTGGGGTAGTAGCGAACTCATTCAGTTGCTGCTTAAGAATGATCTGGTGGACGAGTTGTGGCTGATCATTCACCCCCTAACACTTGGCGAAGGAAAGAAGTTGTTTGCCGGTGGAGCGATTCCTGCAGCGTTTTCCTTGGTAGAAGGAATTGTGACGACAAAAGGCGTGATCATTGCCAATTACACGCGGGCGGGAGAAGTGAAGACTGGCACTGTTGGAGCCAGGTAAGATGGCGCACAGCGATGTTCTTCGATTAGGATTTTTTGCGCTGCGATTCGAACTTCAGTCAGCACGGGGTATTTATTGAAGCAATCCAGTCACTTTGTTCAAGTTGCAAATAAATGCAAATGGTCGTCTTATTTCTACAAATGATCGACTGATAAAGCCATTCATGACTACAAAATAGATTTTTTATAACGGTTTTGCGTTGAAGTAAACGTGTACATCAAAGACCATTTCACTCTCTATCACCAGACACAACTCACTATAGCGACAGATTTTTACCGAACAGATTGTTCATTTAAAATTCAATAGTTATGAAAACTGTGAATCGTGTTTCGTTCAACAAAGAAACTATGCGCACTAGGTGCGTATGTTCTTATAATTTCCTTTTCTGGATAGCGTTTGTAGTTTCGTTTACTTCCGCTTTGGCGCAAAACAAACTGGAAACGGACCAAGGGTTGGCGGATGCAGTAGCATCATATGATGCTGATATTCGTCATTCCATTCTGATTGCCAGTCAGCATCCCGCGATATTGGTGCAACTCCAAAAATCGCAAGACGAAACAATGGCATCGTTTCAAAAAATGATCGGTAACTTCAGGCAGAAGAAGCAAGAGTGGTTTTATACCATCACACGCTATCCCGACTTGATGCATCAACTTGCTAATTTGTCTGCAGGCAAATCGCAAGAAGAAATTTATAAACTATTACCCACCCAAGAGCCAGCGCTCAAGCAGGCCGCCTGGAAATTATATCGAAATGAGAGGAAGAATCTTGCTCGGTTGGACAACATCCGCTTGAATGCGAGTAATGAATTTGACAAGTCTGTTGCTCACCTGAGTCCGTCTGCACGTGAAGCATTTCATAAGTTACAAGGCAGACCAGATGTGCTTACACTTCTTACCAACAACATCGATTTAACAACCAAATTGGGTGAACGTTATAAAGCCAATTCAGGTGAAGTGACAGATCAGTTAGCGGTGTTGCATGATAAGTTGGAGATTCAAAATCAACGTGAAGCAGCTGCATTCAAGAAACAGCTCGAGAGCAATCCAAAGGCGATGAAAGAATTGCGGCAGGCTTCAACCGCTTACGGAAATAATTCATATTACAGCAATCCTTATTATTATCCTTATTCATATTGGTTTGGATATCCTTACTGGTACTCTTATG
This sequence comes from uncultured Ohtaekwangia sp., assembly GCA_964571345.1. GTDB lineage: Bacteria > Bacteroidota > Bacteroidia > Cytophagales > Cyclobacteriaceae > ELB16-189. The sequence goes on along the minus strand of CAZNCO010000083.1, from coordinate 2,442 downwards.
CGATGTGGTATCCGGGCATGTATTGGTATTACCCTGGCTTCTACTTTGGTGCAGGAGGGTTGTATGGATTTCCTTCGTACGGATTTTCATATTGGTTTTACAATGGAGGCTATTACACGACTTACCCGCACTTATATCGTGCACTTGGTGGGTACTATCAAAATAATGTTACAACCACTCATTTGACAGCGCCTATCAATCGCGGGTTCGCCAACGTTGCGACCACACACTATGATCCAATGACCTCTCGGGCGACTTCGTTGTCTTCACCATATTCTTACCGCCAACAGGGCAGCTTGCAGCAACAATCACATAACTTCAACGGTAACGTAAACGCACCTATTTATCGTTCACAATCTTTTGGAGGCTTTGGCAGAAGCGGATTGATAGGTGGAGGAACGATGGGTGGAGGGTTTCACGGTGGAGGCCGTGGCCGCCATTAATTGTGGCAGATTTCATCAGAAAAAAACAATTGATCAAAAGAAGTCAGGTTAATTTCCTGACTTCTTTTTGTATGTATAGAGCCATTCTACAACTTTCTACGCACGGCTTTCCCGAAAGCTTCCCAATCAAAACCGGTTTCTACACGATGATGGCGTAAGGTGGGAAGTTGCGTAGTGATGACCAAGGTGGTTTGACCAATAACAGCATGGTGATGCTGTGGGGTATGTTGCTTCACAGCCTTCACTGCTTTGAATACTGTGTTCGGGAAAAATTGGAGTATCGATTGCTTGAGCTTGTTGATGTTATTCATACCGTACATTATGACCACTTCCGGGTGATATCCGCGTAATTTGTCAAGGAGGGTTTGCATTCGTGTTTCGTACACGTGTTGTTCGTATTGTTCCCGTGTTTTTAGAAAACTCAGTTGAGGCAGATCGAGCCAGCTGTAGTACCAGGCATGGTGATTGGCCGAAGGCAAAGGATAAAGCCGCAATAGTGCTTCACTGCTTGACGAAGAATCAACAAAAAGCTTTTTCTGATAATCGAGCAGGTTGGGGAGTATCTCACCTCGAAAGCCATGTACAAAAGCAATAAGGTTATTCCAGGCTGTGTTAGCAACCGCCAAATGTCCGAAACGAAAGTCATAGAGGTTGGAGTACATATTTGCCTTGGCGTTATCGGCATTGAAAGCCATATGTTGGTACAAGTCGCGAAGGTTACATAACTGATGCCCGTTGCCCGGTGGGTGCTTGCGATAGAAATAATTAATCTTCTCGGCCACTTCTTCGGGCACATCTCCGCCACCATCTTCGTGCGCAATAAACCATGCACGTGCCTTCCACGATCCGTGTCCGTAGAAATTTTCAATCCAGTGTGCGAGCGCTGTTTCTTCGATGATCATCTTGAGCAAGATAATAAATATGGCGCTTCTCTAACTTTAGCCCAAATGCATTTTCTTTTCAGTCCACATGCCTACATCATTTTCGTAGTGAGTGATAAGCACAAGAGTAGCATTTGCATCGAGATGAGCAAGCAAGTATTCATTCACAAGAGCCTTTGCTTGCGGATCAAGAAACTGGAATGGTTCGTCTAAGAGTAATAATTCCTTTTGTGATAGTAAAAGCGACATCAGCAGCACTAATTGCAACTGCCCATTAGACAAGTGTCTCAATGATTTTGGTAAAAGGTGGCTTGCGTGAAATTGATCGATTATTCGTACTATATTTTCCTGCGATCCTTGAGTCCGGGTTAAATATTCTTGAACCGTTAGCTGAAGTGTTGGATAATCCAGAAAGTGAATTTGCTCAGGTCCGAGATAGCTGATCCGTTTTTTTATATCCCAAATAGATTCTCCGGTTCCTCTGCGCTTGCCGAAGAGGAAGACTTTTTCACTGTAAGCCATTGGGTGATCAGCAAAGATCAAGCTGAACAACGTAGTTTTGCCAGAGCCATTTCTGCCTGTGAGTGCCCAGCGCTCGCCTCGCTTTATTTTCCAATTCAAATTTTCGATGATTACTTTACTTCCATATTGGATTTTTACAGAGCGCATTTCAACCACTGGCTCATGATCGCTATTTGTAATTTGATACTTTGCAAAAGTGTGAGGCACTTCAGCAGGAAGTACCATAATATTTTTGGTCATGATTTGAGAACCTTCAAGTACAATTTTTTTCTTCAATGAAATTGGCAACTCAGGATGTTCATGATCAGCTACAATCAATTGAATACCGTGAGTAATTGCGAGATGGTCGAGAAAATCCCGCAACTCCCTACGACTGGTAGCATCTAGTCCTTCAAAAGGATAGTCGAGCAGAAGCACCGCTGGGATTGCATCCATTAATTTTTTCAATATCACAACCTTTTTTACCTGCCCGTTTGAAAGGCGGGTGAGTTCAAGGTTCAACAAAGATTGGATTTGAAAGGAATCAGGAAGATCAAAAGAATCTAATTGTTTAATCCCGGCACCAAGATAGTCGCCCACCGTTCGAATCTCCGTTC
>CAZNCO010000082.1:0-11416 GCA_964571345.1 uncultured Ohtaekwangia sp. | reverse complement strand
CTATCACACCACTCAAAGGGGCCCCAAGGGTAATTGGTACCAAGTTTCATGGCAAGGTCAATATCCTCCCTTGATGCCGTTTGATCTTCTAGCGCAAAGTGAGCTTCATTAATAATCATCGCGATAACGCGGGCCGTTATTAGTCCAGTCTGATCGCGAACCAAAGCGAATGATGTGTTTAATTTTTCGCAAATTCTCTTTACCATATTCTGATCATATTGCTGGTAAGCTGAAACTTCCAAGATTGGGCGATTGATCAAAGTTGGCAACCCGCAAAAGCCGAAAAGGTTGGTTTGCAAAGGCTGTTGACTCAGATCAACAATTCTTGATAACGAAACAAAGGAAACGTCTGCAAAAACTGGAAGATGAACACTATTATAAAAATCGAGTGATGAAGGCTTGTCTGCCAAAGTGAAATCAAATGCAATTTCAGCTCCTGGGTAAAAATCATTTCCAGTCTCCGTTGAAAAATGATACGAATGGCTGGAGCCAAATTTGGATTCCAATTCCAAACGGTGATCCTCATTACCTACAATCGAAATATGCATGGAGCAAATAAAAAGTTTTCGGATATTTGACCAAAAGTATAAAAGTTATGTCAAAAGAAGTTGTTTACGCTGCAAATGCTCCTGAACCAATTGGGCCTTATAGCCAAGCCATTAAAGTTGGAAACATGCTTTTCCTGTCTGGTCAGGTCGCTATTCAAAAATCATCTGGCAATATTATTACTTCTAACATCACAGATGAAACAGAGCAAGTGATGAAAAATCTTCAAGAGGTTTTGAAAGCAGCAGGATTTGACTTCTCTCATATCGTAAAGAGTACGATTTTTTTGAGCGACATGAACAACTTCCCCAAAGTAAATGAAGTGTACGGTTCTTATTTCACAAGCCAGCCACCTGCACGAGAAACGGTAGAAGTAAGTAGGCTACCAAAAGATGTGAATGTGGAAATCTCCTGTATTGCCGTGAAGTAGGTAAGAATTAATTTTTATTTCTATTGACGGTATTCAAAAATTGGATACCGTTTTTTTTGAAATTCATTCCCTAACCTTACACGAAAGGTTACTTTACTCTGAAATATTCCATTAAAGCGCCATTTAAATACACGGCTCAGCAAAAGAAAATATATTTCTCTGCTCTTAAACCACAAGTGTTTCGCGCAATCTAAATCACTCAAATGAAAAATTGATCTCTCCATGAGGAGGAATATGATTTAGAAAACATGCATTGATCTTACATTGACAGTTTAGTTGGCTTCAAAAAATTATTTTATCAAAAAACTACTTATGAAAAAATTACTCACACCACTCTCAGTTTTGTTGGCTTTCGCTATTCTGATTTTCAGTTGCTCAAAGGACAATCCTCAACCGGCAGCAAGTACTGGAAAAATCTCGGGAACAGTTAAAGATGCAAGTTCGGCTTCAGTTCTTACAAACGTTACTGTTATTCTCTTTGATGCAAGCAACAATTCACCTGTTGCCACAACTACCAGCAACACAAGTGGAGTATTTACCTTCGACATTGCAGGTGGTAACTACTTCGTGAAATTATATAAACAAGGATATTTGCCTGTGCCTGCACTAGGAACAACAGCCATTCCTTTTGCCGTAACTGTGGGTCAAACTTCAACTGAAGATGCACAAATGACTGCCAGCAGTGCAACAAATGCAGGATACATCTCAGGGAAAATCACCTCAGGTAGCACTGCTTTGGGTGGCGTGCTTGTTGCTGCCGAAGCAACTGGCGTAGCTTACACTGGAATCAGCGACAAGGATGGTAACTATTCTATCTTTAACGTGTCAGCTGGCTCTTATCAGGTGAAAGGTTATATCGCCAACTACACAGCTGCATCTGTAGCTGCATCTGTTACCTCTAGCACCGAAACCGCCAATGTCAATATTTCAATGACCTCTGGAGTTACCGGAACAGTATCAGGAACAATGAACACAATCGCTGGCACTACTATAGCCACTCCGCCAACCAACATGGACATTTCTTTAGTTCATCCAATCACTAAAGAAACAATTCCGGGCCTTTCACAAAGCGTAACGTATTCGAGCTCTTTAACTTTTTCTTTCTCTAAAGTGCCTGACGGAAATTATATAGTACGAGCTTCTTACGCCAATGACTACATCATCATGGATCCAGATCACATTGCGAAATTTGGTGACTACACAGTTTCTCTGTCTGGTGGAACTCCAAATCCGTCAACTGTTGGCATCACGGCCACTGGTGCAGTACTCCTTAACAGCCCAACCAACGCGATGACAACCACAGTACCCACAAGCGCTTCATCTACTCCAACCTTCACCTGGAGTGCTTATCCTAGTACCAGCGACTATGTGATAGAAGTTATGGATGCCGCAACTGGAAATATCGTATGGGGTGGGTTTAGCAACTTTGGAACCAGCAGCGTAACCAAAAATATCACTATCGCAAGTTCAACCACTTCTATCGCGTATAACTCCGATGGCAAAGCTTCCATTGCTTCATTGGTTAGTGGTAAAGTTTATCGTTGGAGAATTTACGCCAGCAAAAATCAGGTGGCTGCTCCTGGCTGGGGCTTGATTGGCGCAAGTGAAGATCAAATGGGATTGATCAAGATAAACTAAATCTGAGATTTTCACTTTATAAATAGGCTGCCTTCGGGTGGCCTATTTTTTTGCTTTTATCGTAAAGTATTCATCAACGAGACGAAAAAGAGTCAATGGTGCAAAATTATCGCCTAGCAATTCGACCAGATTTTTCGCTGGTCACGTTTGTCGTTGGAAATGATCTTTAGTCAAAATCCTATCAACAAAATTCTGTGTGATTGAGGATTTGTTGTCGCTCATTTTTAAATTTTATTCAGATGCAAACATGTATTTTTGTGATTCTAAATAAATGCCTTTATCAGTCTTTTAAATGAATCCAGTTAGAGTACGTTTTGCCCCTAGCCCTACCGGGGCACTCCATATAGGTGGTGTTCGCACAGCACTTTATAATTACTTGTTAGCACGCCAGTCTGGCGGCACGATGATTTTGCGCATTGAAGACACAGATCAAAACCGTTTTGTGCCTGGCGCTGAAGAATATATTCTTGAATCCTTAAAATGGGCAGGCATTGAAATAGATGAAGGTGTGAGTAAGGGTGGTCCATATGCGCCTTATCGGCAAAGTGAAAGAAAAGAGCTTTATCAAAAATATGCGCAGCAGCTTATTGCTGAAGGAAAAGCATATTATGCTTTCGATACAGAAGAAGAGTTGGAAGCAATGCGCGAACGCCTGAAACATGCGGGAGGCAATAGCCAACAGTACGACAGTTCCACTCGCCTTTCGATGAAAAACTCGCTCACACTTCCGGGAGATGCAGTGAAAGCTAAGATTTCATCAGGCGAGCCGCATGTGATTCGATTTAAGACACCAGAAGGTCAGCAGGTAAAACTCGATGATCTTATCAGAGGTGAAGTTGTTGTTGACTCCTCGCTTGTTGATGACAAAGTGCTAATGAAATCAGACGGCATGCCGACATATCACCTTGCAAATGTCGTTGATGATTATCTAATGAAAATAACTCATGTGATACGGGGTGAGGAATGGTTACCCAGTGCTCCATTGCATATATTGTTGTACAGGGCATTTGGGTGGGAAAAAGAAATGCCACAATTCGCCCACCTTCCGCTATTACTCAAACCAGACGGCAATGGCAAATTAAGCAAACGGGCAGCAGACCAAATGGGCTTTCCTATTTTCCCCATGAATTGGACAGATCCTAATACTGGAGAACAGGCAAAAGGATTTAAAGAGACTGGCTATCTACCAGACGCACTTATAAACTTTCTTGCGTTTTTGGGATGGAATCCTGGAACTACTCAAGAAATTTTCTCCATGAAGGATTTAACTGCGGCATTCTCGATTGAAAGAATCGGAAAGGCAGGAGCAAAATTCGACATTCATAAAGCACAGTGGTTCAATCAGCAATACTTAAAAAATATGAGTGATTCAGAACTCGCGCTATTTCTTTTAAATTCATTGCAAGAAGAAAAAATAACTTGCTCACAGGAGAAAGCTGAAAAGATTTGCCACATCATGAAAGAGCGCGTTACTTTTCCTAATGACTTTTGGCTGCAGGGTAAATTCTTTTTTCACGCGCCCACGCAATTCGATGACAGTGTAGTTTCGAAAAAATGGAACAGTGATGCTATCAAAGTTCTCTCTGCTTTTGCAAAAAATGTTAGGGATATTCCTAATTTCTCTGCCGACATAGCGAAGGCGAAGCTGGAAGAAACCGCTGCTTCACTAAATATAGCCCCAGGTAAAATAATGCAGGCACTCAGAACATCATTAACAGGTGGCGCTTCGGGGCCAGATCTCATGATCACCATGGAAATTATTGGCGCAGCGGAAACCTCCAATAGAATTGAATTTGCAGTGAACAACATACCTGTCAAAAATCCGTAAACGTATTATGGCAAAAAATAAATCAGAAAAACCTTCCAATAAACAAGGGAAACCAAGAGTTCACCAAGAGTTAAAGGGGTTTGAAGTGTCTATTGATACATTTGGTGAGTTGAAATCCAACCTTCCGATCGAAAAGTTAAACGAATTTCTCAACGAGAACGTAGATGATAAGAAGCTTGCCGAACGTGAAGATTATGATAATTTAAAAAAACCAAAAAAGAAAAAATAATATGCCATCCTCACACGTAATTGATTATCAAATAAAAGGAGAAAGCATTCAAATTGTTGAAGTTGAGCTGGATCCCATGGAAACTGTTATTGCTGAAGCGGGGGCAATGCTTTTTATGGAAGATGGAATTAGTTTCGAAACAAAAATGGGAGATGGCTCTAATCCGAATCAAGGTCTTTTCGATAAACTACTTTCAGCAGGAAGCCGCATTCTCACCGGAGAGTCGCTATTTATTACACACTTTACCAATCGTGGAAACAGGAAAGCGAAAGTTGGATTCTCAGCTCCTTATCCTGGCACCATCATTCCTATTGACCTTGCAAGAAGTAATAACAATGAGTTGATCGTTCAGAAAGATGGGTTTCTTTGTGCAGCCTTCGGAACAAAGCTGTCAATTGTATTCAATCGCAAGATAGGTTCAGGCCTTGTAGGCGGAGAAGGCTTTATTCTTCAAAAACTTTCAGGAGACGGTTTAGCCTTTGCACATGCGGGCGGTACCGTTATTGAAAAGACGCTGAACAACGAAACTCTTCGCGTTGATACGGGCTGTGTCGTTGCTTTCGAATCGCAAATTGACTTTGACGTGGAAACGACAGGAAGTCTTAAGTCAATGGTCTTCGGAGGTGAAGGGATCTTTCTTGCAACACTCCGCGGAAGCGGAAAAGTGTGGCTTCAATCCATGCCGATCCGGAAATTGGTGCAAGCATTGTCTCCATATGGAAGCAACAGTCGGAAAGAAGCAAGTTCATTATTGGGCGGATTGTTCGAAAGCTGATCGATATGATAAAGATTGGCTTAATCAAAGAAGGGAAAACCCCGCCCGATAAGCGGGTTGCCTTTACACCATTACAAGCAGAAGAAATTCAACAAAGATATCCCAACGTAAAGATCATTGTTGAACCCAGCGAAATCAGGTGTTTTAAAGATGAAGAATATATAAATGTTGGGGTGGAAGTTGGAGACATTTCCAACTGCGAGATTTTAATGGGAATTAAAGAAGTGCCTATCCCAAAACTGCTCGATAATAAAACGTATCTCTTCTTTTCTCATACTATAAAAAAGCAACCTTACAATCGGAAACTACTGCAGGAAGTTTTGAAAAAAAACATCCGCCTGATTGATTATGAAGCACTAAAGGACAGCCAAGGAAATAGGCTGGTGGCATTTGGAAGGTTTGCAGGAATTGTAGGGGCTTACAATGCTCTTTGGGTTTACGGAAATCGTTACAATAAATTTAAACTTCGCAGAGCTCATGAGTGTTTTGACATCAACGATCTAAAGCTCGAGCTGAGAAAAGTTACTCTTGATCCAATTAAAATCGTTTTAACCGGAGCCGGGCGCGTAGCCAAAGGTTCGATGGAAACGCTCGACACGGCTGGCATCCGTAAAGTCAATGTCTATGACTTCCTCAATAAAACATATGATGGCCCGGTATATGTGCAACTAAGTAGTGTCGATTATCATTTCAAAAGCAATGGTGGTGCCTTTAACCGTGAAGAATTTCACCGCCATCCTGAAAATTATACTTCTGACTTTAAAAAATTTACCGAGGTCGCTGATATTCTGCTTGCAGGTGCTTACTGGAATCCAAATGCTCCGGTATTATTCACTCGCGAAGACATGTCTGACCCCAAATTTCGAACCAAGATAATTGCTGACATCACGTGTGACATAAACGGTTCCGTACCTTGCACGACCAAAGCAAGTTCAATTGTTGACCCAATTTATGATTACAACCCAGAATCAGCCTTGACAGCCGTTCCTCTTTCTGATGAAAAGAATATTACCGTCATGGCAGTTGATAACTTACCGTGCGAACTTCCAAGAAGTGCTTCAGAAGAGTTTGGCCGCGATCTGATTGATAAAATCCTTCGGCCGCTAATTGAAGAAGATATTGAGCGTATTATCAGAAGAGGTACCGTTGCAAAAGATGGAACTCTCACCGCGGAGTTCTATTATCTACGGGATTATGTAAACCAATGACGATGCTGCTATACAACGTTACAATCGGAATCGACAAGGATCTAGAGGCTGAATGGTTGGCATGGATGAAATCCCATTACTTACCTGAGGCCATGAAGTCAAACGCTTTTATAACCTATAAACTTTACAAGGTTTTAACTCACGAAGACGAATCCACAGTCTCTTATAGTGTTCAATATTTTTCAGATGATATTCAAAAGATTGTAAACTTCCTCAACGATGAAGGAAAAATATTGAATGAAAACCTGCGTGCTAAATATAAAGATCGACACGTTGCGTTTAACACTCTTCTCGAGGAACAATAAAAAAGGCCTCTCGCGAGGCCTCTTCTAAAAAATCGGATACAAATTCTTAGTATTCCCAGAGATTATGCTCCTTCTCCATCATCTTCATTTCCTCTTCCCAACGGGCGAAGACGGACTCTCCATATGTACGTCCATTGTCTTCATAAATCCGCTGAATAGTTAGATCATCCGGATTTTCGACCTTCTCTATTATACCATGGAACAATCGCAATTTGAACGCATCTGTGTACGACTTGTTCTCTGATGGATTGTACCTATTTCTCCATAATACCTTTTCCCTCTCATCCAGATTTTTACTATGAAATTGCTTTTCCACCAACTTCACAAAATCTTTATAATAAATATATCCAATAGGGTTTATATCCGTTGATCCGCTCTTCTGCGCAAGTAATCCAACGTATTGTATATCATAATACAACCGAGATCTTCTTTTGTCAAAAATTAAGTCCTCCACAAGTGTCAAAGCAACTAATTGATCTTTTGTATAAATCTCCGTTTGACTACCAGTTAGTTCCCACCATTGATTGTCAGTTGGCAAGTGACCAAGATTATCATTACGTGTTGATTGATAATTTTTTCCTTGATAATTAGCAGTCTCAGAAGTTACGTAACTCTTCTTCGGATCATAAGGCGGTTCGCTCACAGCAGTATTGCTCACCAATACTTCAGCAGGAGAATATGCTCTCTTTACAGAGTCTCCATCATAGGCTACCAAACTTCCATTTTGAATGCTTTTAATTAAAAAATCAGCAATGTCAGATTTAGCAGACTTGAAACCAGAATTTTGCTTTTCACCTAGATCAACTACCCTCCAAACCCTATAACGGTAGAGCTGCTCATAAAAGGGAATGCGCTCCGTAGAGTTGGGATTTATGATTGTATCTTGACCATGCTGAGCAACCCCAGCAAAAGCAACAACCAAGAACAACGCAACTAAACTAACAATTCTCATTTTTGTCTTTTTTATTATCGGCCCATTACATAAACACCTTCCAACTTCGCGTTAACTGGCTTTGCATCGTTGTCGGAAGGATCCCAGGTCGAGCGCACTACCTGAACATTGAACAGTGAAAAACTATCACCAGGGCGCAAACCATACTTGCTCAATTCGATTGTACCGGAATTTAAAGTAATCGGTGTCTTTCCAGTGATTTGCATAGTCATACTTACAACGCGGTAACCAGCGTCTTTCGCATTATTACGCTTAAAAGTTTCGTCAGTAATATCAGGTGTAAATTTAACTACCGAAGTTCCTGGAGGAATACCACGTTTAACATCATAAGGAGCATTTCCTACGACCAAAACACCTGTTGGCATCGGAACAGGCTTTGCCTTGAACGATTTAGTTTCTATAACGCTACCATTCACTGATACTCTCACATCCATTTGAGGACGTGATGGAAGCAAAACAAACTTGCCAGGTCCTTGCTGCACAATCTTTCCCTGATCAGGGGCAACAGATAAAGTTATCCCAGATGCATCAGGAAGACCTTGCACGCTAACTGCCATTTCATTTCCGCAATCCAAATAAAGAGTACTGGCACTCTCCGATTCAAATTTAGCAACCGGTCGCACTACCTTATATTTAACAACATCCTCGTAGGGTTTTCCCTTAACCACAATCTTAGTTCTATAAGACATTTCAGCAATTCCATCCTTATTATAATTCCCCGCAGATGTTCTAAACTTAATTTTCCCCATCTTAATCTTAGTTGCCGCATCAACTTCAACAGGGACTTTAGAATCATTAAAGTACATCTCCGGTTCAACACCAGATGATGCAGCAGCGATAAAAAGGTCCGCTGTGTATTCCTGACCGGCAACCAGAACGCTTGCCTCTGGGCGAACCATCGGCACAGTTTGGTCAAACTTAATCTGAACACCCTCTGCAATCGCGTTCAAAGTATCCAGTGCAGCTGATTCATAAGATAAAACCTCAGTCTGCATTTGACTGACTACTGCAATTGCCGCCATTGTTGGCGTACCCTCAAAAGAAAAGTGCAAAAAATCCTTATCTGTCTGGTGCGTATCATTCTTAAACTCGGCAAAATCCTCAGCCTTTCTGTTCAACTTTGGAAAAGGTGTCTTAATCTGCATGATATCATTCAAATCCTTGACAAAAGACTTGAGTCTCTTTTCATAATCGATACCTGCCTCCGGTTTCTGAGAATTAAGCATTACTTCTTCAGTGTTGTTAGTGTTCAACACTAATTCTTCTCCTTCTAATACCTTGCCACTTGCCTCAGTCTTCATTTTCTTTTTTACCTCTTCGAGATAAGTCACCATGCCTTTTGAAAGATCTCGAACCTTTTGAGCTTTTGCCTTTGCATCAGCCACTTTCGGATCCTGACTAGTGGATGCCATAATGCCAGAAAGCTTGTTTTCGTTCTTTTTGGCATCGCTTCCAACGACTTCCTCAAGCGTATCATTTACGATGGCAAATTTTTCAAGGATGGCACTACTCACGTTCAACGCCAAAAGGGCGGTGAGCACGAGGTACATCATACCTATCATCTTTTGCCTCGGGGTTTCCTTACCACCTGCCATGTTGTGTATGTTTAAGGGTTAGCGAATTATTTTATTTAAAATTAATTTCCTTTCATAGCCGTCAACATGCTGCCATATACTTTGTTCAAGGCAGTCAGATTGTTTGTCAAAGAACCCAATTCAGAAGTGAATTTAGCAGTGTTGTCACCAACTTTAGACAATCCCTGCATGGCACCCGTAAGACTTTCATAGAACTTGTTCATGTTCTTAACATGAGAATCTGCATCTTTTAATTCCATTTCATAAATGGTATTCAAGGCAGCCAAATTTTTCGTAACAGCCTGAACTTGCTTGTGGTACTCTCCAGTATCCTTAGAAGCATCTGACATAGCTTTAACCGCGTTCATTGCTGTGCCGTATGACTTATTCATTTCAGTCAATGCTGTAGAAGCAGCCTGAACGTTCTTAGCATACTCATTTGTAGCTACTGCTGCATTGGACAAATTATTCATTTGTGATGCAGAGGTTGCAAGATTGGTAAGACCTTTACCCAAATTGTCCAAAAGGTTTTGATCAACTTTTGCAGTCTTTAACATTTCGTCAATTTTCAAGAGTGGTGATTCACCTGCCGCAGGGCGATTGCTGATACGAGTGGCCGTGTGCGCTGCAGGAGCTTCATAATCTTCAGCCAACTCAGGATAAACTTTGCTCCAATCAACTTCAGCATGCTTGGGTTCAAAAGCACTCAAGAAGAAGATAACGGCCTCCGTTAAAAGACCAATAAACAACATTTGGTTAGCACCGGTTAAGTGCAAGATTTTAAACAATGCACCAACAATTACAACTGATGCACCAATACCATAAATTTTTGGCATTATGGTTTCATAGAGTAGAGTGCTAAAACCGCCTTTTTTCTTTGCCATAGTAGTTTAGGATTTAAGTTTTTTGTCCGATTTTTTCTAAAGATAAACGAAGTTTTTAATTATTGAAATTCTGTACCTGAAGAACGACCCAAATTTGTCATTGCACAACGGAACCCTATATAAGCACGAGTTGAGTCTTTATACTCATAAGTACGCGTACCTGTTTCCAAATAATATGCAACATCCTTCCATGAACCCCCTCTGATTACCTTCCGCGCGTTATACTTTTCTTTGGAATTGCCTTGCTTATCGTAAGCATTCTTGTCAATATACTGAGGGTTCAAATCCCACACAGTTGGAACAGAAGCTGGATTGAAATCATCCAAGCACCACTCTGATACATTTCCCGCCATATCAACAAGTCCGTAATCGTTGGGGAAGTAGATACCTACAGGAGATGTGTAAGCAAAGCCATCATCAAAATAATTACCTCTACCAGGTTTGAAGTTTGCTAACATACAGCCTTTTGAATTGCGGATATAAGGGTTACCCCAAGGATACTTAGCCATATCGCGGCCTCCTCGAGCTGCGTATTCCCACTCAGCCTCAGATGGCAAGCGGAATGATGGCATAGGAGGTTGACCTCCGTTAACCTGACGCCATTCGTTCAAGAAAGCTGATCTCCACTTCCCGAAAAAGTTTGCACCTTCCCAACTAACTCCAACAACAGGATAATCTTTGTACCCAGGATGTTGCCAGTAGTAGTCTACCAACGGATCTCCCATGTGATGGGTAAAATCCTTCATCCAAACAGTAGTATCAGGATAATACTTAGCCATAAATTCTTGCTGACTTACCTGAGGGAAGTTTGTTAACTGAGCACCACCTTCTGCACCAAGGAAGAAAGTTGTGAACTGAAGGTATTCATCGTTTGTGATTTCGGTCTCATCCATGAAGAGAGGACCGATCGTGATCTGCTTATTAAAATTAATTTGAGTAGAAGCCGGATCTTCATCTGCTTGGCCCATATGGAACGTTCCTGCAGGAATCGGAACCATCCCGTAAGGAACAGTAATTGCCATACCTTCCCTTCTTTCGATAGTAGAC
>CAZNCO010000081.1:0-11419 GCA_964571345.1 uncultured Ohtaekwangia sp. | reverse complement strand
TTGATTAACAACACGATAATCATTATCAAAGTATTGGGTTAAGCCTTGAAGCAGCTAATTGTCCAGGTTCAATGCCGCACAGCCAGCGCTGCCGATCGTTTTCCTGCTCGCTACTCTTTGGTGTTGTGACTTTCGCTCCATCCGCAAAATAGATGATCGTCATTACTTCTCTCGTCAATGAAGATTGATTGCCAGGCGCTGAATGTAAAACCCACCCGGTATGCCAGGTCGCATCTCCTGCTTTCATGCTCACAGCGCGTGTTACCGGAAACCCACTCTTCTTCACATAATTATTCAGGAGCTCATCTGATTGGTCGGAGATTGGAAGATTCTCCAGCATTCCTCCTTTGTGAGAGCCTGAAGCAAACGTAAGCATTCCCATTTCAACGGTGATGTCTATCAGCGGCATCCACATCGTTACAGTCTTATCTGTATCCAGTGGCCAATAAAATTGGTCCTGGTGCCAGGGCGTATGACCTCCGCCTGCCTCCTTGTATAACGCCTGATCGTGGTAGAGACGCACTTTTTCAACTCCTAAAAGCTTAGCGGCAATGCTGGCAAAACGCTTCGCTAATGTGAATACACGTGCCTGCTCATCCACTTCCCACAGGTTCATTATTTGAAGGAATGCTTTCCCATAGGTATCACGGTCTTCCATTTTACGTTTCTCATTGTTAAACCGATACGCAGCGTCATTGATCACCGGGCGAAAAGCCTCTATCTCTTGGGATGATAAAATGCCGGAAATAAGTACGTGACCATCCTTGCGGAAAGACGCGATTTGGTCTACTTGAATCTTTGACTCATTATTAAGTGCCGGCAAATTCGTCATGCGATTTATAAAATTTCAAATCGCATCTAATTTAAAAGAATCCTGCTGGATATTTTAAAGTATTTTCTTTAACCGCTCTACCATCTCCAGCACAGCGGGGCAAACCAACGTATTCTTGTATGTGAGATCCATGATCTGCACCATCTTCTTACGATCGGTGTGAGGATACTCCCTGCATGCCTTGGGCCGGGCTTCATATACTGAACAGTAATTGTCTGAATCCAGAAATGGGCAGGGAGATGATTTCAGTACATAATCTTTGTCTTCATCAATCTTCAGATACTTTTCTACAAAATCACCGGGCTTCATGCCGATGAACTTAGACACGCGATCAATATCCGTATTATAGAAAATAGGACTAGTGGTTTTACAGCAATTAGCGCATGTAAGGCAGTCTGTTTCTGCAAAAACCTCATCATGCTGTTCATGAAAAACATCGTCCACTTTTCGTGAATCCATCTTCTTCATTCGCTGAAGAAAAGATTTATTCTCTGCCGATTTGTTTTTAGAAAGGATCGTGAATTTCTTTAAGTCCATGAATATCAAAGTGTGAACCACATAGGCACATTAGAGCACATAGTTAATGGTCTGGTAAATTTCTAAAATACTCGTTTACGTAAGTCCGCTGACCTTCCTTAAACAAATTTGAACAATTGAAATTAATTAGAATACCTTTTGGCTTTTGAAGAAGCTTCATATAGGTAAGTATCTGTGCCTCGAAGATGGGCGCCATTGCCTCAGCAGCCTTTAATTCAACGACAATTTTATCCTCTACAAGAAGATCACACCGAAGTTCTGTATCAACATCAAAACCTTTGTAATGAACCGGAACCAGAAATTCGGATGAGAAAGTAAGTTCCCTCAAAGTTAACTCTCGCTTTAGACATTTATGATAAATACTTTCGAGTAAGCCAGGGCCAAGCGCCTTATGTACTTCTATTGCCGCCCCAACAATAGTATAGGTCAACCCATCTAGTTCTCTTTTCGTCATCCTATGTTTCCTATGTGTCTATGTGGTTTTAAACACTACGCAGAGTTTCGCGCAGCGTTGATGATTCCAAACATACAGCGGATTACCAACTTACGATAGAGTGATTCGTATTGTTTATTTTCCTCTGTGCCATGTCGAAGATTCATCAGCGCAAATTGCTGGATGGCAATCAGCGGCAACACCACACGCTCGCGAAGTTTAACAGATTCGCGGATAGAAGGATTGTTTCCCATCAGATGCTGCAAATCAGAAACTTCCAGCACGTTTTTCTTCGAGAGAATAAACTCATTGTGCATCTTGTTCCAGAATTCACCAAAGTCAGGATCCTCGCCAAGATACGCTGTTGCTTTGTAATATGATTTCGTCAACGACATCATACTATTGCCCAACAACGTGCGAAAGAATAAAGAATTCTGATAAAGGCTTTTCAACTGATCGCCTTTACCTTTCTCCGTCAATGCCTGAATAGCATTTCCTACACCGTAAAAGCCAGGAATATTTTGTTTCATCATCGCCCATGAGCCAACAAATGGAATCGCACGAAGGTCTTCGAATTTCAGTCCCTCCGATGAATTTCGTTTCACAGGACGCGAGCCAATATTGGTATCACCAAAAAAAGAAAGAGGTGTAACCTTTTCGAGGTAAGGAACAAATTTCGGATGCTGCTTTAAATCAAGGTAAGCCTTGTACCCTTCTTCCGCCAGCTCATCCAGCAATGTTTTATCTTCTTCCGACAGGTTATTTTCAGGTCGCTTGAATACGGTCTCTAAACCGGCAGACAACAATTGCTCTAAGTTAAATTTACACGATGCTGGCTTGCCGAAATTAGAACTGATCGTTTGCCCTTGAATGGTAATCTGCACCTCTTCATGCTCAATGGTGTCTCCCAATGATGCATAGAAGTCGTGCGTATTTCCACCACCACGTGCGGGAGGGCCTCCCCTTCCATCAAAGAAGACTGCCTTCAATCCATTCTTGCGAGACACTTCCGTAAGATTTTCTTTCGCCCGGAAAATAGACCAGTTGGCACGCAGGTAGCCACCGTCTTTTGTTCCATCCGAAAAGCCAAGCATGATCGTTTGATGTGCATCGCGCTTCAGCACATGACTTTTATATTGCTCAATCTGATATAACTCAGCCATAATGCCTGGAGCATGAGCCAAATCACCAATCGTTTCAAACAATGGAACAACATCCAGTTCCAATGCCTCATATTCATTCTTTAAAAGCCTTGCCAACACAAATACCTCAATCACATGCAGTGCACTTTGGCAGTTGCTGATCACGTAGCGATGGCTTCCGCGCAATCCATTTTCTTTTTGAATAGCGAATATTGCCAGAATACTCTGGATCGTTTCAGTAGTAAGTGCATCTTCAAATGTATGCTTGCGCAAATCCAATTTCAGGTTCAACAAATAATGAATCTTATCGTGTGCGCTCAGTGCACCAAACTCGCTTGCTGAAATGGTAAGTTTAGATTTAGAAAGCTGATCGAGGATCACATCCCAAACAGCATCATGTTTGCGACTGTCTTGTCTTACATCGAGGCTTGCAAAATGGAAACCAAAGAGTTTTACTTTTAAGATGAAGGCATCCAACAATTCAATAAACAATCCACTGTGCTCCTCGAGTAAATTTTTTCTTGCATCAGCAAGTTCAGAAAGCAATTCGGTGGTAGATGAATAATTCTTTTCCTTTCCATAGACCATGCCATACACTTTCTGCTCCGTGGCAGCAATCAACTTGGAGACTCCATGAAACGTGAGTCTTCTTCTCAGCATGCGAAGATCCCTGTAATAGCATTTGAGAATTGTTTCTTTCAGTTTAGCAGCCACCCGGATGGTTGTGTCGCTGGTAACAAAAGGATTTCCATCGCGATCACCACCCGGCCAAAAGCCAACTACAATCAATTTATCATTTTGCCAATGGTATAAATCCATCTGCAATCCATCGGCCAGTGTTTGAACAATTTCTGGAGCCGTATTGTAAAATACATTTTCCAAAAACCAGGTAAGGCTCACAGCCTCGTCATAAGGAGTTGGTTTTGTCTGATTGATGAATCCCGTCTTTCCCAATTGACGAAGCAGCAAATTAATCTGCCCCAAATCATTTTCACGAATAGAGTTTTCGAGATCGGTGAGAATACCTAAAACATATCCTGGATAGAATTGCGTAGGGTGTGCGGTAAGTACCACACGCAAACTAAAATCGTTGAGTCGCTCACGTAATTCCTCACGTTTATTTTCATACTGCGCGCGCAGCAGCAGCGCATGCACGGTTCCCTTGCCGCGCAAATCATTCACTTGCTCAAAAGCGGCATCTTCTACTGAATCAAAAAGCGCCACCTGGCGCTCTACATATTTGATAAAGCTAAACAGCAAATCAAACTGCTCCGTGGGGGAAGCTTGCGGAACAAAATCTTTAAAGAAATTTTTAAGTATGTCCTGTGCCGACAAGCCTTTTTCAAAACCCACTTCGCATTCTTGTTGAAGTAGCGGCAACAGTGTACCAACACGCAAAATATTCTGAAAAGGAAGGTTTAAAAAGAGACTGTTGTAAATATGAAACCGTGAGGCCACCAACGAATCATAGCGAGCACTGACATCCATGTTGTTCAAATTTTCCCCAAATAAATGTCAAAAACGTTGACTTTAATAGTTTACAAGATCTTTTCCGCAACAAAAAAAATCCAACTCCTTGTTGCATGGCTTTAAAAGAATTAACTTTTCAATCTAAATCGATTGTATGAGAAAACTATACTTTTTTGTTTTGGCTATCTCTTTAGCATCGTGCCTGGGATATAAGGAACTTCCGGTTGAATACGACTACAGCTATAAAGGCAATTTCAAAAAGTATCGCACATTCGATTTGATGAAACCCTTGGGTACGAACGATAGTTCGATGATGAGTGAAGCAATCGAAAAATCGATTCTGGCAAGGATGAAATTTTTAGGATACAAACGTACCGCCACTCGACCACATTTGATTGTTGGATATAAAATGTTTTCTGACAGCCTTCGATTCAACGGATACACACAGCCAGAAATTGAAGACTGGGTAAAAGGCAGACGTGAAGATTTGAATTACGACTCCAAGAAATACAATCTAAAAACAGGCACACTGCTGATTCAACTTTATGATCGCAGGCAAAACAGATCAATCTGGCAGGGTTATGCCACCACCCAATATGGCAGTATCGATTTCAATAATCAGCGCAACCTGCGCAATGCCGTGATTTCGATTCTTGACAAATATCGTTTCTGGGCAGATGGCTTTATTGAGGGCCAGGCAAAACAAGGAGAAGAACTTTCTAATCCGTAATCTGATTATTTTTTTCTAATTCTTTTGTTTTGAGCGAACAAGAAAGCAAGGTGCTTCAACACCTGATTCAATTTGTTAGCGACCATAAAAAGAGTTTTATGGATCGTGTGCTTGCACAGCGCACAAGGCATGTTACACTTGTACTGGAAGACATTTATCAATCGCAGAATGCTAGTGCCGCAGTGCGCACCTGTGAATGCCTCGGGTTGCAGGATATACACATCATAGAAGACAGCACAAAATACTCGGTCAACAAAAGAGTTCTCAAAGGATCAAATAAATGGATTGATATCCACCGGTATCATCAAAGAAATACTAACAACGCATTAGATTGTTTCCGGCAGCTCAAAGAAAAAGGATATACATTACTGGTGACCGACCCTTCCCCTGAAGGAATTTCGATCGATGACGTGGCCGTGGATCAAAAACTTGCCATTGTTATGGGAAATGAACTGTACGGACAATCAGAAGAAGCGTTGCGGCATGCCGATCAGAAAATATTCATTCCAATGTTTGGCTTCACCGAGAGCTTTAATATTTCTGTCAGCGCAGCGATTTGCCTGAAAGTTTTGCTCACAAGACTACGTAGTTCGAGCATAGCGTGGCAGTTGAGCGAAAACGAAAAGCAAGAACTACTGTTAAAATGGGTCAGGAAAAGCGTTCGCAACTCAAGCATTCTGGAACGCGAATTTTTGAAGACAATTCAGTAAGTTTGTGGCGGCTTTAATCACATTACATGAAATTGTGGCGCTTGGCAAAAAGTGTATTTTTCTATCTGATTATTTTTTTGATCCTCAGCATTGTCGCAACAAATGTTTGGGTCGTAAAAAGCACAGAAAATCATCTACTTTCCACCATTGAAGAAGTAAAACCTCACTCGGTTGCACTGGTGCTCGGAACGAGCAGCAAATTGAGCAATGGAGAAAAAAATCCATTCTTTGAAAACAGGATAAGTGCTGCCGCACAATTATATAAATCGGGGAAGATCGTGCACTTCATATTGAGTGGTGACAATCTCTCGTCCAGATATTACAATGAACCTGCAGAAATGCAAAAAGCTTTGGTAAAAAGAGGAGTACCCCATAAAGCCATCACACTTGACCTGGCAGGCTTGCGAACACTGGACTCCATTGTGCGAAGCAAAGAGATTTTTGGCCAGGAAAAAATTCTAATCATAACCCAACCTTTTCACAGTTATCGCGCTCTATTCATCAGCGATTTTTACAACATTGATGCAATGGCACTTGGTGCCAAAGAACCTCAAAATGAAATATCCCTTAAAATGAAAGTACGCGAATACCTCGCCAGAACCAGGGCCGTCTTTGATTTATATGTATTAAACACAGCTCCTCAGCACCTTGGAAAAAAAGAACCTCTTGCTTTATAACATTCATATTTTTTTTGCTTTTTCGCGACACGCATCGACACATACATGAAGTTTATCTACATAATTTTTGGAATACTTTTTACCATTTCAGTGCAAGCGCAGGAAACCGTTGTTACCGGCAAGGTAACAGATGCTTCCAGCGGAGACCCAATTCCATTTGTAAACGTAGTTTTTAAAGGAACAACTGTTGGAGCAACCACCGACTTTGACGGCCGCTTCACCGTGCGTACACTTGGCAAGACGGACTCTTTGACAGCATCTTATATTGGCTACATTTCAAAATCCAAGGCCGTAAAAACGGGGATTAAACAAGTCATCAATTTTCAACTCACGGAGGCCGTTACCAACTTACAGGAAGTAGTGGTAAAAGCGGGTGAGAATCCAGCCTTTCCGATCATGCGCAAAGTGGTAGACAACAAAAACAAAAACGATAAGCGATCTCTTTCAGCGTATGAGTATGATGTTTATTCAAAAATAGAATTGGACTTAGATCACATCACTGAAAAATTCAGAGAGCGAAAAGTGATGAAGAAAATTGCCCAGGTGCTGGACAGCGTGCAGCGCATCGCTGGAGAGGATGGCAAGCCTATCCTTCCTCTGTTTATAACGGAGAGTATTTCAAAAATCTATTACAGAAGCGAACCTAGTCTAAAAAAAGAACTGATTCAGAAAAGTAAAATCAGTGGTGTGGGTGTGCAGGACGGAAGTACCCTTACACAAATGATTGGCTCTTCGCTGCAGGAATATAACTTCTACCAAAATTGGCTCGGAATTTTACGAAAGGAATTTGTTTCACCCCTGGCCGATGGATGGCGCTTGTACTACAAATACGATCTGCTCGACAGTATGTATGTGGGTGATGACTTCTGCTACAAAATAGATTTCTATCCGCAAAGCCCGGAGCAACTTGCTTTTACAGGCACTATGTGGATCACTACCAAAGAATTTGCCTTAAGACAAATTGATGCTACCGTGAGCAGCAAAGCGGATGTCAATTTCATTGATCGAATTCGAATTCAGCAAGAACTGAAAGCCACACAAGAAGGCCCTTGGTTACCGTCAAAGAACCGTGTATTGATTGACATTGGTGAACTCACGCCAAATTCAGCCGGCATGATTGCTAAGTTCTATACGAGCAATAAAAACTTTGTAACAGGTCAACCCAAACCTGTTTCTTTCTACGAGCGCAATATTGAAGTGGTAGAGGATGCCCGAAATTATGAAGAAGAGAAATACTGGGACACTCTTCGACACGAGCCCTTAAGCGCAGTGGAAAAGAATGTTTATAAGATGATTGACACCCTTAAAAATATTCCGATTGTTAAAACTTATACCGATATCGTTCAGCTGATCGTAGACGGCCATTACGATATTGGCAAAGTAAAACTTGGTCCTTACATCAATACTTTTGCCTGGAATACTATTGAAGGATTCCGTCTTCAATTTGGTTTTAAAACAACATATGAGTTTAGCAAAAAATGGATTTACACCGCCAGCCTGGGCTACGGGTTTGCTGATGAACGTTTCAAATACCTGGGGCAAGCCACGAAAATTATTTCCACCAAACGATGGACGACTTTAACCTTCCGAACGCGGCACGACATGATGCGGCTCGGAGTGGATGATGAATCGCTACTGGCCAATCCGCTGTTTCGCACGGCTGTGCGGTGGGGAATCATTCGAAGAGGATACTATTTTGATGAACAATACGTTGCCTATCAGCGCGAGTTCTTCAAAGGCTTTTCTCAAAAGCTTGCCTTCCGCACCCGCAATTTTGAGCCTACTTACGATTTCGGATATTACAAGGATCTTACCGATCTAAGTCAGATCGGATCAAACTATTCATTCTCGGAAGCAATCTTCGAATCACGATATGCGCGGGATGAAACGTTTATTCAAAATAAGAACGAACGACTAAGCCTTGGCACGTTGAAATGGCCAATCATAACGGTGCGTTACACACACGGCATCAAAGGCGCTTTTGGTGGCGAATTTGATTATGACAAAATATACCTCAACATCTCCAAGAGAATACGTACCGGGCCATTAGGTGTAGGGCAAATGTCTTTATCAAGTGAATATATTTTTAATACTTTGCCATACCCGTTGCTGGCGGTCCATCAGGCAAATCACTCACATATTTATTCACCGCTTGCAAACAACCTGATGAACTTTGGAGAGTTCACTAGCGATCAATATGTTGGATTGAATTACCGCCAATTCTTAGAAGGATTTCTGATCAATCGTCTCCCAATCTTGCATAAGTTAAAGTGGCGCGTAGTGGCCACCTCCAACATTATTTTTGGTGACTTGCGTAAAAGCAATCGCGACCTCATAGCAAAAACAACAGCAGATGGAAAACCAGCGCTTTATGCTGGCTATTTTACCGGAACACCCTATGTGGAATTAGGTTACGGTGTGGAAAATATCTTCAAGTTCTTGCGTGTGGATTTTGTTCATCGTCTCACCTATCTCGACAGGCCGGAGGCAAGAAATTTTGGCGTTCTTTTCACCGCACAAATAAAGCTGTAGACCAACACGGAGAGTGCACTCTTACTTGCAACTCTCTCTTCATTCGTGTAGGTTTATAAGAAAAAAACCTGCATGCCCACATTCTATGTTGATCAGAATATTGCTAATGCTAAAACGATCGATACCTCGTTTTACCTTAGCAAGAAATATTTTGACGAATCAAAAGAAAAAATATTTGCAACCACCTGGCAATTTATTGGCGACCTTGATCAGGTAAAGGAAAAAGGGTGGACTACTCCGGTTAATCTTCTCGAAAACTTTCTAAACGAACCCCTTGTGCTTTCAAAAGACAAGGATGAAAAGCTTTACTGCCTTAGCAATGTGTGCACGCATCGGGGAAACCTGATGGTAGAACGGCCATGCAAACTCAATGATATCCGGTGTAAATATCACGGCAGGAGGTTCGGCCTTAACGGGAAATTCTTATCGATGCCGGAATTTAAAGAGGTAAATAATTTTCCCGGTGAAATTGACAACCTACATCAACTGCCGTTACACACCTTTGGCAAATGGCTCTTCACCTCACTCCATCCAACCGCTTCAGCACAAGAGTTCTTCAAGGACGTGTTTGATCGCGTGTCCTGGATGCCCTTTGAAAACTTCATGTTCCGCCCAGATTTATCACCTGACTATGTCATTGACGCCAACTGGGCATTGTATTGTGAAAATTATCTGGAAGGCTTTCATATTCCTTTTGTACACGCAGGATTGAATTCCATAATTGATTATGGGAATTATTCGGTGCAACTCTACAAATATTCAAATCTGCAATTAGGCATTGCAAAAGACGGAGAACTCGCATTTGATCTTCCCTCCTCTTCACCAGATTTTGGAAAGCGCGTGGCAGGCTATTATTTCTGGGTGTTCCCCAACATGATGTTTAACTTTTACCCTTGGGGCCTTTCCATCAACATTGTGAAGCCAGTGTCTGTAAGTAAAACAAAAGTTTCGTTTCTGTCTTATGTGTGGGACGAAAGTAAACTGCGGCAAGGGGCTGGTGCCGACCTTCACAAAGTTGAGATGGAAGACGAAGACGTGGTTCAAAACGTCCAGAAGGGAATCCGATCAAGGTTTTACAACTTTGGTCGTTACTCTGTCACCCGCGAGCAGGGAACCCACCATTTCCATCGGCTGATCGCAGAATTTATGAATTGAATTATCCAATTTAAAATGAAACGCGTTTTACTTGTTGCTGTTGCCGTTTGTCTTTTTGTAAGCACTAAACTTGCCGCACAGAATTTTTCTAAAAAAGCAACCGACTTTCTGAACACTCTCTCACCAGAGTTAAAACAGATAGTTCAATTTGAATTGAATGATAACGAAAGATTCAATTTCAACTTCGTACCTACTGAACGCAAAGGAATTACATTTCACGATTTGAACGAAGTACAAAAAAAAGCAGCATTGACTTTACTGCGTGCTTTTGTTAGTGATCAGGGATTTCAAAAAGCAAATGATATCATGGAACTTGAAAAGGTGCTGATAGTACTTTAACATCGAGCACCTGATAATCATTATCGTGACCCCCTGAACTATCATTTCCTGATTTTTGGAACACCCTCCGATGAAACTCCCTGGGGCTGGCGATTTGAGGGGCATCACCTGTCTCTAAACTTTGTTTCTACAAATGGAATCATTAGCTCATCAACACCTTCTTTCTTTGGATCAAATCCGGGAATCGTAAAAACAGGCGATCAAAGAGGCAAGCAAGTACTTCAGCAGGAAACTGATTTAGGTTTCGGGCTTCTGAACTCGTTGTCCCAACATCAGCTCCGCATTGCACATATTTCCCCCGAGGCTCCGAAAGAAATAATTACCGGTAATGATCGCAAAGGAAAAAAAATTGAACCGGTTGGGATTGGGTACCCCGACCTGACAGAGCCTCAGCGAGACCTTCTCCTTCAGTTACTCAATGTGTTTGTCAGCAATTACGAATATGGGTTTGCAAAAACCTTCATGGATAAGATCCGGAAGGCGGGAATGGTAAACCTTACCTTCGCGTGGGCGGGCAGCCTCCAGCCGGGTTCACCACATTATTACCGCATCCAGGGCCCCACACTCTTAATCGAATACGACAACACTCAAAACAATGCCAACCACGTACATACCGTTGTGCGAGATTTAACCAACGATTTTGCAGAAGATATTTTGAGAGAGCACTATCAGAATCATCACCAGAAGTGACGGCCCAGGAGTGCAGCGTTATCAAATACTTTCGGCAACGAGCACATCTGATTCTTTCAGTATCTGGTGGACATTTTTGTACGGAACAGCAATTGAGTTAAACTCAAAGCTTCTATAAAAATCAATGTTGTCCGCCACCTCGCCCCCTATTCCAATTTCAATAGAACTAGTG
>CAZNCO010000080.1:0-11696 GCA_964571345.1 uncultured Ohtaekwangia sp. | reverse complement strand
GTCTACTTTTCCGCCATTCTCATCAACACCTACAACGTGAACACCACCTCCATCGGCAACGGGTGTCCTTTCAGGTATTCCTTTGTCATTCAACTGAGCAGTGCGCTCCGTAAGACCAGAGAATGTTCCCCACATATCAGACAATGAAAAATACTTTCCACCGCTTTGGAAATCGATATTCGTGCTAAGTCTGAAGTTCTTGTAGGTGAAGTAATTTTGGAAGCCGCCTGTGAAGTTAGGAAGAACGCTACCAAAATCATGATTGGTTACAGACTGATATACGCCCGTAGCACCAACTACAGGATT
The DNA here is from genome assembly GCA_964571345.1 of uncultured Ohtaekwangia sp. Classification (GTDB taxonomy): domain Bacteria; phylum Bacteroidota; class Bacteroidia; order Cytophagales; family Cyclobacteriaceae; genus ELB16-189. The sequence goes on along the minus strand of CAZNCO010000080.1, from coordinate 11,390 downwards.
ACCCGCTGCATCCCTCTGGATTGCGCGTCCACGTAATTGTCCCCACTGTTGACCTTCAACATGGTACAATTTGGCAAACGCAAATGCATCCTGAGAACCTGCATAGTATCCGGTGATACCAGGGGCAAGTTTCACAATTTTAGATTCGTTGTGGGCAAGGTTAACTGTCAAGTCCCATGTGAAGTTACCTGCTTTAACAGGAGTTGCGTCTAACTGCAATTCGATACCTGAACTCGTTGCTTCTGCAATATTCACCACTCTTGATGAAAATCCGCTGGCGTTGGAAACAGGCACGGCAAGGATTTGATTCTTGCGGTCGTTGTTGTAAACAGTCACACCAAAACCAACTCTGTTCTCAAGGAATTTGAAATCTGCTCCAAATTCATAGTTAGTAGAAAGCGAAGGCTGAATATTTGGATCAATCTGCTGGTCAGGAGTAGTAGACACGGAATTGCCGTTCCACTGATTCTGACCAAGACCATACACGAAATTCAGGCCGTAAGCAGAGTAGTCAGAACCAACTTGCGCCATGTTTGCGCGAAGTTTTCCATAAGAAAGAACCGGTAAATGCCAAAGTTCACTGAAGATGAATGAAGCACCGACCGCAGGATAAAAATAAGAATTATTGGCCTTTGGTAAGGCTGAACTCCAGTCATTGCGGACAGACCAGTTTACGAATACCGTTTGATTGTATCCAAATGTTCCATTCGCGTAAACGCTTCTAACTTCCTTTTGAGCACGAATATTATTGTACTGCAAAGCGCTCTTCGAGTTGGAAAGAATAAACAGGTCTGGCACAACTAATCCCAAATTTGTATTCGCTGTGATATATGTTGAGTTTTCCATCCTTACGTTTCCCCCTACGTTGGCCGTTACAGACAATTTGCTATCCATAAATTTGTCATCATATGATGCCAAGAATTGAATATTATCTTCCTTAGAATGTGTGAGCCCTGTTGCATAAGAATCCCACTGAGGATAATCTGTATTTGGTCTTAACTCCGTGTAAAAGCTGTATGGCAATATGCTAGGGCGCTTATTTTCATAATTGCTCCATACCTCGTTTTTCTGATAGAAGAATGCAACCTTAAACTTGCTGTTAATCGTGTAAGTGAAGTTAAGGTCACCAGACAACCTCTGTCTGTGATCATTATAGTCAATCAATTTGTTATAAGCATAATGGTTGAACCAATAGAAGCCCCTATAAAACTTATCACCAGGCCCTGCTGTGTTACCTGGATCGAAGTGGTTCCAGGAAACTAACCTTCCCTCAGGCGACTTCAATTCGGCTAAATCACGCATAATATTCATGTCCAGATCGCGGTGGAACCACGAGTTAAAGGATCCTGTCGTCTGGTTCGCATACCCATCGTTAATATCTCCGTGGAGATCTGTCAACACATAGTTAATATTAGCGCCTACAGTGATCTGTTTGCTTAAATTAACTCTTGTTTGGGTTGAAAAAGTGTTTTTCGCCAAGCTTGTATAAGGGGTAACACCGGTCTGATTTTGGTTTGTATAAGACACCCTCACATCATAGTTTTCATCCGCCTTTCCAAGACTTATATTAGTTATAGAATTAACACCCGTATTGTAAAAATTACGAACGTTGTCGGGCTGAGGAACCAATTTTGCGGTCTTACCAGTATACTTAGTTCCAGGAACCCATGCATACCAAGGAATGTACTCTTGGCCAACCATTCTAGGTCCCCAACTTGAATCATCTTCGTAGTCAGGCCAGTATTTTCCGTCCAAAGACTGCCATTCCGTGGGCATGCCAGACTGCCATGTAAATTTCTGAAGGTCGCTCAGAACACCACCCGCATAGCTATTTTGGTGATGTGGAAGGATGTATACTTGGTCAGCAAACGTGCTGTTGTTAATTGTAATTCCTAAATCGCCTTTCTTCGCTCTTTTGGACGTCATCATCACAACACCATATTCTGCACGTTGACCATAGGCAGCAACCGCCATCGGGCCTTTCAGAACGTTGGTGGATTCAATGTCATCCGGGTTGATATCTATAGGGTTGGTGATTGGAGTACCATCAAGAACATACAGGGGTGAACCATCGGTCAAAGAACCAACACCGCGGATTCGAATATCCGCACCGCGTCCAAGAGCAGCACCGGACTGGCTTCTCACTTGAATACCCGCTACCTTTCCTGCCAAGGCATCATTGACGTTATTTGCTCTGGTGAGGTTTAACTTATCAGAGTTAATTTGCTGAGCAGTATAAGACAGGGTTTTTACTTCCTGCTTGATGTTCAGAGCGGTCACCACAACTTCAGAAAGTTGCGTTACATCGAGACCAAGCTGGATATCCACAACGGACCTCTCTCCTACCTCAATTTCTTCGGTCTTAAGTCCGATAAAAGAGAAAACAAGACCAGCTCCTGTAGGAACTGAGACAGAGTATTTTCCGTCAGCATCCGTAACTGTGCCAGAGGTAGTTCCTTTGATCACAACATTCACACCAGGTAACGGTGAACCATCTTCTTTCGAGGTCACCCTACCTGTAACCACTCGATCCTGCGCCATTACACTGAGCGCAAAACCGAATGAGAAGCACATTAGTAAAAACTTCTTCATCATAGGTTTAGGTTTAGGTTATTAAATTAAGACCAGAAAATTAAGTCTTAATGATTCAAAAAAAAACATATGTGCCGTTTTTTGCGAAATAACGTTAAAATACGATTAAATAACAGAATAAAATTTGGTGAGTTGTTAGATGGGGTCTGCTGAAAAAGTCAAAATCATGTTATAGTTAGAATAGGGTGTCTGCTCAATATAGCTTAGCTAAGTATTGATCAGACGTGATTTTTTCTGTTAGTTGCTCATCAATTCATCCCACGGGGAATCTTGGAGGCAAGCACTACCCAACGGTTGGAAACATTGAATTGTTTAGAAAAGGGCGTAACAAATCCTTCCAGCAACGGCTGACTTGGGCTGATGTACTCCTGCTTAGATGCACGGTTTTTATGGGTTCTCGGCATTTTTCCTTGCGCTTGTTTTCTACAAGCTCATCAAAAATTCTCATTCTCAATTTGAATTCAACCCTTTTTGGCTTTTTCAGCAGACCCTAATTAAAAAAGGCACCTTACGGTGCCTTTTTTAAACCTATCTATTGCAAACTATTTAATCAATTCATTATACCTAAAATAATGAATCTATCGATGAAAATTATATTGCCATTGATATGTACTCCCTCCGATCACATAGGTAGTTGCCAGAGTAAAAGTTCCCATACACTGATCATAAGTACCGGTTCCTGAAGCAATGCCTCCTTCACTGGTAGTCTGTTGGGGCAAATTTACAGTCCCATCAGGTGAAAATGTGATCGTAGCATTGACATGGTCACCCCAAAAATTATTCATTGTGTATGTATTGGGGTCACTGGTCGACTGAGTCAAAGTGTTCGCATCCGTACCTCCACAACAACTTCCAACCTCATCACCACCCCATGACCCGGACCAATAATTTGCATTATAATTGCACATAATTTTTACACTTAAGTTATTGGCTCCTGCTAAAGTGAATTGGGGAGTGGCAGAATTTGGGTTGTCAGGTTTGGGACTGGATTCAGACCAATCAAAGCCGTATTGCGAGGATGACATTGCCCAACCAAGTGAGGTATTAATAATCTTAACATTATACTTCTGCCCGACTTTTAATTGGGGATAGGGTGTGTAGGTCACTCCATTGTCTGTTGAAAAATACAATTGAGTAGTTGTTCCGTTGATTGACGTTCCAACCATATTAACCCCGGATTTAAACGAATAAGTGTCGTCCGAGCTCGTGCACGCATCCAGAATCAGCGTAAGCGCTAATACTAAAACAATTGATTTAAATATTTTCATATACATAATCTCCTATTGAATTTGATCTTAACCTATTGTTTCACCCAAGTCTCAGTAAAAACCCTAGTATTTCCAGAAGCATTCGTGTAGGTGTAGTTCATTGTGAATGTCTGTGTATTAGGATCATAGCTTGACGGCTGCCCGGATACATTAGACACAGCATACGCAGAATTAGAATCCGCCACAAAAATCACAGAATTATCAGGTTTAACTACGACATAATAAGTGATACCTGAAGATGGACCAAAATAACTCACAAATGAATGAGATGTAGTTGCGTTAACTGTCGTCAAAGCATCAGTTTCAGCTATCGCGATATCAGTGTAAGCGCCAGGGCCAGTCTGATAATGTAAATTGCCGGTCCTCTTATAATTACCATCCCATATGTTTTTGTAGAAATTGAATAATATATATCCAAAATTTCCACTCACTATAGTACCGGCCGGTCCGCCCGTAATAGCAACTGGTATCACGTAATTAGCCCCAGGTGTATTGGGAATGTTTTTAGGATGAATCATCAGCTTAAATTCAGCCGTTCTGTTGTCATTACCTAAACTGTCCTTACCGGCTTTGATAGTGATCGTAGACGGTAGAGTATAGGCATTGTCAGGTGCAAGAATCCCAACAACATGCGTAGTGTCCTTATTATACATTACAAGGCCATTTGAACCGCCCGATCCGATATTCACCACCACATCTTTACTTGGCGCATAAGCTCCAGTGATATCAACCCGAATGGTAACTATTGAGTCTGTTAGATCAAGGGCTGTTGATCCTCCCGGAATAGCATCTGGAAATTCCAGTACTGGTGATACCTTGCTGAAATCCGTATAATTATCATTCAAACAAGATGTGGCAAATACAGCAAGCGACATTACCAACATAAGTTTGAAAATGTTATTTCTAAATATTTTCATTTTTGAAGCATTTAAGATTAATCAACATCCCAAAATATCCTAGAAGTGAACTGGCTGATCGTGCCCTGACCTTCCACATTCTTTGTATTATTGTTATACTCTGACTGAGGATATAATAAACGAATTGGCTGTATTGAGCTAACTCTGCCAGGGTCGACCGATAACGGCACACCTAATGGATTGTTATATCTACGCATGTCAGCCCACGCTTCGGCTGCATCAGTTGCATACATCGATGCCCACTTTTGAGTAATGATCAACGTAAGTTTATCTGCATCAGTAGTTGCCGTTGACCAATCTGTTTGCACATTGCCTGAAGTATAATAACTAGTTGCTGCGGCAGAATAGTCTGGAACGCCAATCAATCTGAAAGATTCGGTAATTCCTTGTTGATAAAGAGTCTTGGGATCGCTCGCTATCCATCCTAGCTGAGCGGCTTCAGCCTGCAAAAACAAACTCTGTGAAGCCGATAGAAATACAACGGGCGCAGAAGGACTGGGCATAATGCCAGGACCAAATCCGCAGGTATAAGCCGAACTTAAGTTTGTGGTTGGCAACGCACCAAAAGGGATTGCCACATAAGGTGCATCTTTCAAATTTGTACCAGGAAGGTCACCAGGTGCTCTTACTACATAGTCCAACCTTGGATCTGAAGTGCCCTTAAAGAAGTCTAAACTGAATTCAGAAACCCGGTTGTAGTCACGTCCTTGATATGCCCCGCCAGTTGACAAGCCATTGGATTCCCAAAAAGGATTCTGCAAATTCGCGGCCATCGTGTAGCCTGGCTGAATAAGAGCATCCTGGCTAAGGTAGCCATAGCCATTTGAAGTAATCTTACCTATTTCACCTGCGATATAAGAGGCAAGAGACGTCACCTTTGACTGATGCAGGAGCAGGCGCAAACGCAACGTGTTCGCTAGCTGCGCCCACAACGTCATATTCGATGAAAACATCACGTCAACCGTGTTGGGTAGGGCCACTGCGTTCGAAGGCGCATTTTTGATCATCATCACTGCCGTATCCAACTGTGCTGACAGCGATGCATAAATATCCTTGTCGGTATCATAGGTAGGAGACAAATGCTCAAACCCAACCGAAGCCTGCTTGTAAGGTATGTTGCCATAAAAATCCACAAGATGCTGGAAATCATATGCCTTCATAATTTTACAAACTGCCACCCAATAGTCATACCCCAGTTTCGACTTAAGTTGACCCTCAACATAATTATAGTTGGTCGCATTGGTGTAAAGCGAATTCCATGAGCCAACGCAAATTCCGGATGAGTTGGTAAGAATATAATTTCTCACCACATCACCTGACTGAGAATACGATCCGGATGCTGCAAAATAGCCAGACCAATAGGCGCTGAACGAATTTACATCCTGCGACTTGATACGAGCCGTTTCCACAATCGCTCCTGCTAATACATAGTCTGGAACAGTAACTGTGGGGGCATTAGGGTTTGTGTTAATGTCCAGAAAGTTGTTACAACTTTCTAATCCAAAAATGGAAATTATGGACAAAAGAATTATCGAAAATTTCTTTTTCATTTTTCTTACGTGTTAGAATGTTAACGTCAAATTCAAACCGTACATCCGCGTGGGAGGAGTTTGACCTAGCGAGGTAGTACCTGCCGCATTACTTGTATCCGTAGAAAATTCAGGATCCGTCCACTGGTTCGAAGCAGGCCTCCACATCAACAAATTTCTTCCCGTTAGGGAAACTGTTGCCGTTTTAATAAACTTCGTCTTCTGCATCAAAGAACCTGGCAGAGCATAAGATAAGGTTACTTCCCTTAGCTTCCAGAAATCACTCTTTGTCACGTAGTTAGTACCAACATTGTTATAAATATTTTGCCAGAAGTTGTAGTTTCCATCGTTCACAGTAACGTTGGTATTTGGAACATAAGTCGTATTTCCCTGGCCATCCGTCTGAGCAATTACCGAGTTTGGATACACGAACCTTTGACGACCAGCTTCTGCTGAAACATATCCTAAACCACCAAATTCTATGCCTTGACCCAATTGGTTATAGATATAACCTCCGGCACGATAGTCAAATAAGAAACTAAGCGTAATTCCCTTGTACGAGAAGTTGGAACCTATCCCCAAACGATTTGTCGGATTTGCAGATCCAACATCAACCAAACCACTGGCGCGACTTGGAAGACCGGTTATTGGATCCACAATCACTCTACCCTGCGGATCTCTGTTCCAGTCGGTAACCTCGATTTGAGGATAGAGCTTACCTACTACAGCATAGGCGTTACTTACACCCCCGTTGCCATCTGCTTGCGGAATGTTGATCGAATTGAAAACGTCACCCGATGGACTTGTATAAATCGAAGACACTGTATTATGCAGGTAGGTGTAGTTAGTAAAGAAATTCCAGGTGAATCCTGATGAAGTACTAAGCACCTTATAATTCAATTCAAGTTCAACGCCACTATTATCTACTTCACCGGTGTTGATCAGCGCAGTCTGATATCCTGTTGCACGAGACACCGTAAAAGGAACTGTTTGGTTAATTGTCTTCGACTGATAATAGCTGCCTTTGAAGTTAAGTCGGTTATTGAGGAAACCCATTTCCAATCCAAACTCATTTTGAGTGGTGAACTCGGGCTTCAAGCTCGCAGCCACAGTCCCTGAGCCAAGATAATTAACTGAAACCTGACCATAGGGTGTGCCTGCGTTAAAAATTGTCTGCAACTGGTAAGGACCAATATTTACGTTTCCAACTTTAGCTGTTGAAGCGGTTATTTTTCCATAGCTAATTATGCGGTTGTTCTGCAGTGCAGGAATTGCCTCAGTGAATACAAATGCGAGATCAGCTTCTGGATAGCTAAAAGAGCGATTGTTGGTTGCCAAAAGTGAGGTCCAATCATTGCGCAACGAACCGTGTAATGTAAGGTATTTATATGTAAGTGTAAGGTCGCCAAATGCTGCCACTAAGTTTTGATTTGCTATGGACGTACCCCCGTTCAAATTACCGTTGCGATAATTCGTATTATAAATGATCGGATTCAAATAGGCCAATGTTGCAGAACCAAGGTTCATTCCATTATACTCCAGGTTTTTCAAGTTAGCTCCGAACAGGAATTGAAAACCAAAATCCTGGTTGAAATTGTGACTGATTCGGCTCATTAAGAAAGCTGTAATCTGTCTACGATAGGTATCCGTATTATTAACTCCCGCAGGCGTATTACCTTGCTGCACATTGTATTTGTTTGGATTGGCAACCCCATCAGGGTTAGCCGTTGGATCATATTGAGACAAATAGATATTTGGCAACGTTATATCCTGAGCCTGGAAGGTTGTATTGGAAAGGTTTGCCTTACCAATAACTTCCAACCACTTTAACGGCTTGATGCTTAAATCTATATTCCCAAGAAAATCCTGTTGCGTAGAATTCCTCCTGTTCGCGTCTATGTCAAAATACGGGTTATTGTAAAAATCATTATAGTATCCGGTGTTGGTCGAAAAAGGATCATTCTGCCAGTCTTGATATTGAGTGAGGGGCACTTGCATTTGTGTATTAAACCAATCCCAATATACCTGCCCACCTTGCTGACCAAATGCATAGAAATTTGGATTATAATTGATATTCTGATGCGTCAGCGTATAAATAACTGAATATCCCATTTTAAATACTCCGTGTGTTTGTGACCCGCGGAAGCTCATGTTGTCTCTTCGGTATTGATCATGAGGCACAACACCTGAACGATTGGCGTCCTGAAAAGAGAAATAAAAAGTAGAATTTTCACCACCACCAGAAATGGAAGCTGCGGTTTGTTGTGTTACTCCCTTTTTCCAAAAGTTCAAGTGATCGTTCAATTTAGGTGAATAGGTAGTGTATTGATAAACAGGTACTCCATTCTGATATATTGGACGACCTACAGGCACCAACGCACCATTAAATGCAGGACCATAGCTTTGATTTTCATACGCCACGTAACCGCCAGGGAAATTCGGGTCAATATTATATACATCAGGGCCGGGACCCTCTCCACCATATCCTCCAAACCGAGTTTGCAAATGAGGATAATAGGAAACTTCTTCTATCTGAGTAGTGCTGGATAAGGTAACAGAAGGAGCACTTTTAACCGTTCCCCTTTTGGTGTTGATAATCAATACGCCATTAGACGCATCACTTCCATACAATGCCGCAGCAGAAGCACCCTTAAGTACCGTGATGCTTTCAATATCATTTTGGTTGAGGGAGTTGTATACGTCTGTTGGCACTTGAACCCCATCCAGAACTATCAATGCCTGGTTGTTACCAGTAAGCGAGCGATTACCACGTAAAACGATACGAACATTACCGTTGATCGAGTTATCAGTTTGATTGATTTGCAAACCAGCAACTTTCCCGCTTAAAAGCAGCCATAGGATTAGTAAGATTGGTTTGATTCAAAAAGTCACTTTTAACAGTCGATACTGTGTACCCCAAAGATCTGGACTCTTTGGAAATGCCGGCCGCTGTCACAACTACCTCTGTGAGTTGAGTTACATCAGGCAATAAAGCCACATCAACCACTTTACGGTCACCAACCTCTGTACTTACAGATTGGTAACCAATAAAGGAAAAAACTAACGTAGAATTTGAAGGCACATTGAGTGAGAACCCTCCATTGACATCAGTCACCGTTCCTAACGTTGTTCCCTTCACTAACACGTTCACTCCAGGTAAAGCAGCACCATCCTCACTGGATGTCACCTTACCTGTCACCACCCGCTCTTGCGCCCATGCGCTGATTGCAAGACCGAATGAGAAGAGTAATAGTAAAAACTTCTTCATCATAGATTTAGGTTTTTGGTTAAAAAATTAAGGAGTCAAAAGTAAATTCCTAAAGCAAGTTTCGCTTTAGAATAAAATTAGAAATGAAATTATTTACAAAATGAGATAAAGGAAGGGTGTGTTCTCAATGAACAAATGGACTTTGTCGATATGGAAAATTATTCATTTGCTATTTATCAAGATCCGGAACACACTTGAATTTTCGTTTTTAAATTTGTGTTTTCTGCGATGCTTATTAAAATAAAATTAAATTTCTATTCTTAATCTCCGACTTTAATACATCGATACTAATTTTTTCTAACAAGAATCAAATTTGCGATTTACAAAAGGGTAAAATGTCGCTCGGCAAACTGGCTGTTTCAAATCAACAAAAACTGAATCAGGCCAGTAAGATCTAAGTGATGCAGATTACGAGAAAGATGAAAAAAAAAGGCCGCACAAATGCAGCCTCTTATTTTGAATTTGGAATTTTCCTACGCTTCTGCAACTACAGATACAAAAGATCTGTCTGCCCTTCCTTTTTTAAACAAAACGGTTCCATCCACCAATGCAAAAATCGTATGATCTTTTCCAAGACCCACATTTTTACCAGGATGATGTTTTGTTCCGCGTTGGCGTACAATAATATTTCCTGCAACCACTTTCTGGCCTCCAAATACTTTTATGCCAAGTCGCTTGCTTTCTGATTCACGACCGTTCTTTACTTTACCTTCACCTTTCTTATGTGCCATGGCTTAATATCGTTTAAAGCTGTTATTGTTATCCGATGCTTTCAATTTGAACTTTTGTAAACTGCTGACGGTGGCCATTCTTTTTAGCATAGCCCTTACGTCTTTTTTTCTTGAAAACGATCACTTTATCGCCCTTTACGTGCTCAAGGATCTTCCCAGAAACCTTAACTCCCTTTACTACCGGAGCACCAACTTCTACCTTCCCATCGTTGTCAACAAGCAAAACCTTGTCAAAACTCACGGATTTGCCAGCTTCGCCTTCCATTTTAGGGGCGTATATATATTGGTCTTTAGAAACCTTAATCTGCTGACCAGCAATGTCTACAATAGCGTACATGATCGTAATTTTTTAAATCGGGACGCAAATATAAGGGCACGACCCCGGAAAAACAAACCAACCCACTAAAGATTTCAACTGCTATTCAGCCTATTAGGGCCGTAAGGCCCCTAAATACTGACAAGCAAGGATACAGGAAGGATACACGAAGGATAAAGGAAGGACAAGAAATTGCTACTGACAATGAATAAATCTTAAATTTCTGCCAAACTGACCGCGGCAAAAACGAGTTGGCCAAATTAAAAACGGTAAGTAAAAGTAATTCAAAAAAATTCGTGTTCGTTTCCAGATCGGAGCTTACGGAAGCTCCTAAAGATGAAAACCAGAGGGACTGCGAAAATTTATCCGCTGCAAGAAACAGTGAAGTTTCATTAACTCAATCGTTCCTTGCTACTTTGGTAGCGTTTAAAAATCGGGTTCATTTACTTTTTTATCGTCAATTTTCTTACAAAAATTCCTTTTAAAAAAAATTAAAAAAAAATTCTATTCAACGATTGCATTCCAATCAAAATTGAAATCTCTAATCACCAAATACTTATCGCTGCACTTACACGGTGGATAACTTTTTCTTCAACCCTTTGAGCAGGTTCACCCCTTTGAAAATCCTCTCCTCTTTCGAATCTTTGTCAGCCGTAAATTGGGTAAGTATCCTCTTTACAAAAAGGCAGTCGGTTTTGAACAAACGGCCAGGTCAAAAATTGACGCTGATTTTATTATAAAAATTAAACAAACTCAACCCATGAGTAAC
>CAZNCO010000079.1:0-11740 GCA_964571345.1 uncultured Ohtaekwangia sp. | reverse complement strand
CTATAAGCACGATCGCTGAATTTGCTACCTTCTCCAGCCTTAGTTTCCACCAACACTTCATGGCCATTATTAACCAATAGTGCAACTGCATCCGGTGTTAAACTGATGCGATGTTCTTGCAATGCAATTTCGGTGGGCAACCCAATATGGAAGCTATGCTTTCCTTTTTTTACTAGCTGCAATTGCTCCTGCGGATACAAACTGGACTTTGCCAGTGCTTCAAATTCACTTTTCTTATACGGCATATTTTTCAAAATAAATCGTCCGGCTCTCATGGCCGGAATCTTCAATTATCAGCTTAAAGAATTTTTTTGGCAAAAGGCTCGGAATCTTATCAGCCCACTCTATCAAACACAAGTTTCCCGAATCAAAATATTCCTCCACACCAATATCATATGCTTCACTTTCTCTTTTCAAGCGGTAAAAATCAAAATGAAAAATAGATTTTCCTTGTCTATCGTGATACTCATTCACAATTGAAAACGTAGGGCTCGCAATTGTCTCTTCCACACCCAATGCCCTGCCAATGGCTTTTGCTAACGTAGTTTTGCCCACACCCATATTACCTTCCAAAATCCAAATCGAAAAATCGCGCCCGGCATCAATTACCCATGACGCTATATCCGAAATATTATCTAATCCATATTGCCGTTTGGCGATGCTTTGCTGTTCAGGCATTCTTCGAAGTTAAGAAAATTAAAGGGATAATCATCTCCTCCAGGCTTACACCTCCGTGTTGAAAAGTGTCTTTATAAAAATTCACGTAGTAATTGTAATTGTTGGGGTATGCAAAAAATTGATCTTCAATTGCAAAAACATATGTCGTGGACACATTTTGCTTTGGCAGGAAGAAACGCTCAGGTTTAGCAGCCTCCATCACTTTATCACCTTCGTAGCCAAGATTTTTTCCTTGCTTGTAGCGGAGGTTCGTGTTAACAGTTTTATCACCCACAATTTTAAACGGCCGCTTCACGCGAATCGTTCCGTGATCGGTGGTGACAATCACTTGCGCTTTCTTCTCGGAAATTTTTTTCAATACTTCCAGCAAAGGTGAATGCTCAAACCAGGATTTTGTGATGGAGCGATATGCTGCTTCATCAGGAGCCAATTCGCGAATCATGGCCATGTCTGTGCGGGCGTGGGAAAGCATGTCAACAAAATTATAGACAATCACATTCAGCTGATTGTTGAAAAGATTATTGATCGAATCGACCAAATCCTTGCCTTCCTCCATCTTCTTGATTTTGTGATATGAAAATTTCAGGTTCAGATTATTCTTCTTCAACTGCCGCGCGAGGAACTCGTCTTCAAAATTATTCTTTCCCTCGTCATCATCTTCACCTACCCAAAGATCAGGATTTGCCTTTGCCATATCAGACGGAAGCATGCCTGAGAAAATTGAATTTCGGGCATACGCTGTGGTGGTAGGAAGAATTGAGTAATAGGTTTCCTCAGTATCAATATTAAAGTATTCAGAAATGATCGGCTCAATTGTCTTCCATTGATCATAACGAAGGTTATCGATCAAAATAAAAAAAGTTGGCTGCGCAGAGCTCAGCTTTGGAAAAACCATTTTCTTCATCAACTGATGTGATAGCAATGGCCTTTCCACATTGGGATTGTTCAACCAGCTTTCATAATTCTTTTTAATAAACCGACAGAAATTAGTATTAGCCTCCACTTTTTGACTCTCGTGTACCTCAGCCATGTCTTTATTATCGGTCTCGTCCAACTGAAGATCCCAATACACCAACTTCTTATAAATTTCGGCCCATTGCGCATGGTTCATGTTATCCATCAGCGCCATGCTTATCTTTCGAAACTCCTGCTGATAGTTGATGTTGGTCTTTTCGATCACCAATCGTTTATTATCCAGGATCTTTTTGATAGAAAGTAAAATCTGGTTCGGGTTAATTGGTTTGATCAAATAGTCTTCGATCTTCGCCCCGATTGCCTCCTCCATAATTTTCTCTTCTTCGTTTTTAGTAATCATCACCACAGGCACATTGGGCTTGTTGTTTTTTATCTGTGCCAATGCCTCAAGACCGCTCATACCAGGCATGTGTTCATCCAAAAATACAATATCAAAGTGCTTTGATTCGCAGAGCTCAACGGCATCTGACGCATTGTTCACCGGAGTGATATCATAACCACGTTGCTGGAGAAAAAGAATGTGAGGCTTAAGCAAATCGATCTCATCGTCTGCCCATAGAATGGTGTATCTTTGCATAGCAATAAAAACTTTCTAAGTTACTACATTTAAGGCTTATCCTTTTAACGCATTGAACAAAAAGAAGATCATTAACGATCCGGTTTACGGATTCATATCCATCGGGAGCGAACTCATTTATGATTTGATTTCTCATCCTAATTTTCAACGGCTGCGGTTTATTAAGCAACTAGGATTAAGTGACTTCGTTTATCCGGGTGCTATTCATACCCGTTTTCATCACGCTCTTGGCGCGATGCATTTGATGGGGCGTGTGATGGAGAGCCTCCGAAAGAAAGGTATAGAAATCAGTGACCAGGAGTTGGAAGCCGCCCAGATAGCAATCCTGCTCCACGATATCGGTCATGGCCCACTTTCCCACACGCTTGAAGAAACATTGCTGCCGGGTGTTCATCACGAAAGTATTTCCTATCTATTCATGAAACATCTGAACGAAGATTTTAATGGACAGCTAGATCTGGCACTGAAGTTTTTCAGAAACGCATACCCCCGAAAGTTTTTTCATCAGCTCATCAGCAGTCAGCTGGATATAGACCGGCTGGACTACCTGAAACGTGATAGTTTTTTTACCGGTGTGATGGAAGGTACGATTGGCATTGATCGCATCATTGCCATGCTAAATGTGCACGATGACCATCTTGTAGTGGAACAAACGGGAATTTTTAGTATTGAACGTTTTTTGCATGCGCGCAGGTTAATGTATTGGCAGGTATATCTGCACAAGACGGCTGTCAGCGCAGAACGGATGCTCGTCAATATTATACGCAGAGCTCAATATCTGGCTTCGTCTGGAGAGAAGCTGCCGGCCAGTGAATCACTTAACTATTTCCTCCAGAATAAAATCACGCTCGCAGAGTTTTCCCAACAGCGCGAAATACTTGACACCTTCGGGCAACTGGATGACAATGACGTGTGGGGTGCCATCAAACTTTGGAGAACCCATCCGGATGCGATTCTTAGTGGCCTTTGCAATCGCCTGCTGCTTCGGGAATTATTTCAGATTGAAATGACCACCACCCCGATCAAAAGAGAAAAAATAGAAAAAGTGAAGTCCTTGATTTACTCAACCTTTGGTGTATTGAGAAAAGATGCGAGCTATCTTTTTTCACACGGTTCGGTAAGCAACGAGGCGTACGTTACCGGAGGGCAAGCCATCAATATCTTAACAAAATCAGGCGAGATCCTCGACATTGCTTCCGCGAGCGACCTCCCCACCATTCAAGCCATCAGCAAAATCATGAAAAAAAACTATTTATGCTGGCCCAAAAACTTATCTTTGTCTAACTAGGTTATCTGATATTCATGGAATTTACCATCAATCAAATAGCTGGGATGTTGAAGGGTGAAGTGAGGGGAAATGGAGATGAGAAGATCAACATGCTTGGCAAAATTCAGGACGCTAAGAAAGGGCAAATCACATTTTTGTCCAATCCGAAATACGAGCAATACATCTATACCACACAGGCAAGCGCTGTTATTGTAAAGAAAGATTTTCAGGCTCGAAAAGATATTATAGCCACGCTGATTTTAGTGGATGATCCGTACTCAAGCTTCACGGTGCTATTGGAAGAGTACCATAAAGCGTTGAGCTTTCAAAAAACTGGAATTGAAGAGCCTTGCTTCATCGGCAAAGATTCTGTTGCCGGGAAGAACATTTACAGAGGAGCATTTTCCTATATAGGTCAAAATGTAAGGATCGGTGAAAATGTAAAAATTTATCCTCACACTTACATTGGCGACAACGTAACCATCGGCAACAATACGATCTTACATTCAGGCGTAAAGATTTATGCCGGTACACGCATCGGGAATAACTGCACCCTGCACTCGGGTACTGTGATTGGTAGCGATGGCTTCGGTTTTGCACCTCAGGAAGATGGTAGCTACAAAACCATACCTCAGCTTGGCAATGTTATAGTGGAAGATAATGTAAGCATTGGTTCTAACACCGTGCTGGATTGTGCTACTCTTTTTGGCGACAGCACAATTATCCGACAGGGGGTAAAGCTGGATAACCTCATACAGGTTGCTCACAACGTAGAAATTGGAAAGAATACCGTAATCGCTGCCCAATCGGGCATTTCTGGCTCTAGCAAGATTGGCGAAAACAACGTAATAGCAGGCCAAGTGGGCATTGCAGGGCATCTTGTAATTGCAAATCACACCAGCATTGGTGCCCAATCGGGTATAAGCAAATCTATTAAGGATGAAGGTCAGCGCATCCTCGGCTATCCTGCCTTTGACGTAAAGGAGTACTTTAGGTCATATGCCGTATTCAAACAGCTTCCCAATTTACATGAGCGGCTACGCGAGCTTGAGAAGCGCGTAAACCAAGGGGCTCCAGCAGTCAAACAGGATTAAAGTCATACTTTTTTAAGCAACTTTATATTTCCTGAGCTCGTATAAATTCGACTACAAGACGCCATTTTTTCTACTAAAATGCAATCTTTCTTACATTTAGCAACTTAAAAATGAACCTAACCGTAAGAGCCGTTTATGCATAAGGTGTATTTGTTGATTTTTGCGAGCATCACGGTATTTCACCCGGGTTACAACCAGGTGAAAAAGCAATTCACAGTTGAAAAAATGGAAGGATGTGAAAATGTAAGCCTTCATTTAAAAGCAAAAACAGGCAATTGCTTTATCCGCCCAGGGCAAAACAACGAAATACTCAATATTTATAGTAATCAGGATATTGAGGAGTATTCTCACTCTTTCAGCAATGAAATAATAGGTAAAACCTGCATGGTGAAGCTTGCGCTTGAGCAGGAAATACACCGGGGCGTTGGCCGAAAGCTCTCGTATCACGTGTTTGGAAACGAAGAAAGACCCCAGGAAAAGTTCTGGAAGGTATATTTATCAGAAAATACACCTTATTTTCTGGATCTCGACTATGGCCTGGGCAATGCCAACGTTGACCTTTCGGGCTTATCAATAAGCAGGTTAAAAATAAATACAGGAAGCGCGGATGTTAACATAGCTTATAGCACCGGTGAGGAGAACCAGATTGAAATGGACACCTTTTATGTTAAGGTTGACTTAGGATCCCTTAACGCACGCCAGCTTAATCTGTCAAAATCGAAGGTTTATGTGGCCGATGTTGGCTTTGGAAACATGCTACTCGATTTCAGTAATCATTCTTCAACAGGACATTTTATTAAAGGCAGTGTGGGCGCTGGTAATCTTGTGATCCATCTGCCTGACAGCTCCGTGCCGGTAATCGTTAAGATTACAGACTCGTGGTTGTGCAGCGTTAATCTATGCCATAGTTTAAAGAAAGTTGACCATAATACGTTTTCAAATGCTGCCTACAGCAAAGACAAAACTGGCGCACTGGTTTTTGATCTGGATGTCTCTCTTGGAAAAATTATTTTCAAGGAATAGCAACCATCCTGCATCCTAAATCTTACCCAATCGTTTTGAAGTAAGATTTTCTACTTTTGTTTCACACAAACAAACTCAATTCCGTGGAAGCTCTTTTGGTAAAAGACGTGACCAAGCAATATGCCACGCATAAAGCCTTGGATAACGTAAGTATTAATATCCCCGAAAAAACAATTTTTGGCCTGCTTGGACCGAATGGAGCAGGAAAAACAACTCTGATAAGAATTATTAACCAGATTATTAATTCCGATACTGGTTCCATTAAGGTTTTTGGGGAACCTCTAAAACCTTCGCATGTTGAAGTCATTGGCTACTTACCCGAAGAACGAGGACTTTACAAGAAAATGAAAGTAGGTGACCAACTTCTGTATCTCGCCCAATTAAAGGGATTGAGTCGCAAGGATGCCCTGATGAAAATCAAACACTGGCTCGAAAAATTTGAAATTAAAGACTGGTGGCACAAAAAGGTAGAAGACCTCAGCAAGGGCATGGCTCAAAAAGTGCAGTTTATCAGCACCGTACTTCATGAACCAAAACTCATCATTTTGGATGAACCTTTTTCGGGATTTGATCCTGTGAATGCCCAGCTGATTACCGAAAAAATCCTTGAACTCAAGGACAATGGTAGCACCATTATTTTTTCAACGCATCGGATGGAAACCGTGGAAAGCTTGTGTGATCACATTGCATTGATCAACAAATCCAAAAAAATATTAGAGGGGCCAAAGAAACAGATCAAAGATCAATATCGGTCGAATACATTCATCGTTGAGCATCGAGGAAACAACTTCAATCTACCTGCAGGGAAGTATCAATTACTATCGCAAAGTGTTATCGAAGACAATTTATTTTCGTCAACCATTCAAGCTGCGAATGGTTTGAATGGCAACCAGCTTATTCGAGATATAATTGACATTACAGAGGTTTTCAGTTTTCAAGAGAAACTGCCAACGATGGCTGACATCTTTATTAACCTTGTGAAAGGAGAAGGAGACGAAGCGCTCAAAAAACATCTTCAAGAATTTTAAACCCACTTACACAACATTACCGGTATGAATAAAGTATGGTTGATCGTGCAACGCGAATTCCTGATCCGCGTACGCAAAAAATCTTTTCTCATCGCAACTGTTTTAGTTCCCTTAATTTTTCCCGCGATTATCGGAGGACTTGTATATGTAATGATCAAAGAAGCAGAATCGGCAAAACCTGACACCGTATTAGTGGTTGACGAAAGTGGTATGTTCAGCCTCGACAGCGCTAAAAGCACAAAGCATTTCAATTTCGTGCCATTAGATATATCGTTAGACAGAGCCAAGAAAGCTTACAACGAAACAAAAGATTTTGCTCTTTTATATGTGCCTCATTTCGACATCAATTCACCAAGTGGATTAATAATCTATACGCAGGAGAACCCAAGCGCTGAAAAAATCGGAGATCTGGAGTCGGTTCTGGCAGATCAAATAAGAGACCTGAAACTACAGGAGTATAATATTGACAAAGAGATATTGAAAAATCTAAAAACCTCGGTGAAGCTCAAGCAAATAAAGTTGGAAAAAACAGGCGAAGAAAAATCAAGTAATGCTGATGTTGTTTCTGGGCTTGGATTTGCTCTTGGAATTTTAATCTATGTATTTGTTCTTGTCTACGGAATTCAAATCATGCAGGGTGTAATCGATGAAAAGACTTCGAAGGTGGTTGAGATCATTGTGTCATCCGTAAAGCCTTTTCAACTGATGTTGGGAAAAATACTAGGCATAGCGGCCGTAGGCATTACACAATTTGCGATCTGGATTTTCATCATCACCTTTTTATCCAGTAGCATACTTGGATACTTTGGTTTGAAAATGCCGCAGAAGCAAGCGATGGAACACGTGCAAAAGAAATTTCAAAACAATGAAGAAGTTCAAAAAGCCATTGACATTCCCAACAGTAAACTAGGAGAAGCCTACAATCAATTGGGCGAACTTCCATGGGCGAAGATTGCCTTTGTCTTTTTATTCTATTTTTTAGGAGGTTACCTGCTTTATGGGGCATTGTTTGCCGAGGTTGGCTCTGCCGTATAATCCATTCAGGAGTCGCAGCAATTTCAATTTCCAATCACGCTGCCGCTACTGATTGGCTACATGGGACTCTTTATGTTTGTGCTTCGCGACCCGCATGGCACGGTTAGCTTCTGGCTTTCGATCATTCCATTCACAGCACCTGTAGCCATGGTAGGTCGGATTGCCTATGAAGTTCCTGACTGGCAACTGGCACTTTCCATGTTGTTACTGATCGGTGGGTTTATTCTTACCACCTGGATTGCCGGCAGAATTTACCGCGTAGGAATTTTAATGACTGGCACCAAAGTAAACTACAAAGTGCTCGTCAAGTGGTTCCTGATGCGCGAATAACGCAGCGCACTATTTTGTAAAATCCGCAGAAGCGATTTAACTTCCATTTTCTTTATGGAAAAGAGATTCGCTCCCGCCTCCATGGCTTTCTATCAGGACAACGCAAATCTGAAATGGATCATTCTAGCCGTTTCAGTCGTAATTAGCATCGGCTCAATTTATTTCACGGATGTGCTGGTAGGCCAGCTCAAAGAGCGCGAAAGAAACCAGGTAAAACTCTTCGCACGTGCACTTGAATATACCATTAACGACAACAATCAGGATATTCTCTTTATCACAGAAGAAATTATCAATAAAAACAATTCTATTCCCTCTATTCTGGTATGGCGAGACACCATTACGACCTATAACAATGTAAATATAAACCCGCGATGGAGCGAAGCGCGAAAACAATCCTTTCTTAAACGCACACTCGAAAAAATGAAGCGGACGTATCCTCCGATCGAAATTCTATTGAAGGACCCAACCACGCATGAAGTTTTTGACAAGCAATACATATATTACGACAATTCCTTTTTACTAACGCAATTAGTCGCGTATCCTTACATTCAAATTTCAGTCCTAATTATTTTTGGATTTATCTCATATCTCGCATTCAACTATAGCAAAACAGCCGAACAAAACAGGGTATGGGTAGGACTTGCGAAAGAAACTGCCCATCAACTTGGCACACCCCTCTCCTCTTTGATTGCATGGATGGAGGTACTGCGCGATGATCCTGACATAAAAAACAAAGGCATAGTTGATGAACTTGATAAAGACATTCGTAAACTCCAAATTGTTACCGAGCGTTTCTCAAGCATTGGATCTGCCCCGGTTTTGAAAAATGAAAATATTCTTGATTTAGTAAATCGCGTAGTAGAATACCTCAGGCCGCGTATCTCTTCCAAGGTAAATATTGAAGTCTATGCACTCAACGAAAACATTCAGGCAAAAGTGCACACACCACTATTTGAATGGGTGGTGGAGAATCTCTGCAAAAATGCTGTGGATGCGATGGGGAATGCCGGCACAATCGCTATTAAAATTTTACGCGGTAATGAAGGCAAAATATTTATCGATGTATCGGATACCGGAAAAGGAATTCCAAAGTCGATGATCGCAAATGTTTTCAAAGCTGGCTTCACCACGAAAAAAAGAGGCTGGGGACTTGGACTTACATTGGCAAAACGTATCATCGAACTCTATCATGAAGGGAAAATTTTCGTAAAATCATCAGAAGAAAATTCGGGCACCACATTCCGGATTGAATTGAAGAGCGTTTGACGCGCGTGGTTACAACTGATATGCTTTCATTTATTAATTCCCAATCAGGAATTTTGACTACTTTTCAATTTCAAACAAACTCCATGAAAACCCTTAAATCGTTTATTCTTGGCATGATTCTCATCATTGCTTTTGCAAACGCTCAGAATAAAAATGAAAAAATGATTATGGCTGCCGAGGCAGCCTACGAACAAGGTGATTACGACAAGGCCATTGCCAATCTTGAAAAATTTAAAAAGAAAGCTTTCAAAAAACTAGGTAACCAAAATCCTTACCTCGCTACTTATTACCTCTACTTGGCGAAATACCACCTGGCGGCTGGCCGCACCAAAGACTTTGAAACAAATATTCAGTCGGCTATCTCAGCTAATGTGGTCAACAAAAAAGATAAAACGCAGGAACACGGTCAGCTCTTGATTGATGTTGCCGAACTCTACAACCAGTTTGGATCATACCGGATCGCACACGACTATCTGGATAAAGCTAAAAATGTTTTGGAGCAGGGCACTTTTATGACAGATGCACTGAAAGCCCGATGGACGATAGTGAACTGTGAAGCATTAACAGGCCAAGGGTACTACAACGAAGCTCTTTCAGGTTTTCATCAAACAGAGAAATACTTTCTGAGAAGAGCCAGCAAGCAGGAAACCTATGTTGATGACAAGGGCAATTTAAAAAGCAGAAAAATTCCTGACGAGGAACTAAAGAAACGATACCAGGAATATGCCCGATGGATGACGGACCTGGCGCTGGCGTTTCACAAAAAAGGAGATTACGATAGTGCCGACTTTACATTTCAGCGGGCTTCAGAATGGATCAAGAAAAATCTTGGCCGATCTGACTTTTCTTTTGCGCGAAACCAGTTTCTTCACACTAATTGGATGGCAGAAAACCTAAGTCTCGATCGCGATTTCCCCAACGGCCTTGGCTATGCCGAAGCGCTTAACAATTTACTTTCCGAACACAAGAACTCACACTACTTAGCAGCACAGATTTATGAGGAATACTTGAAACGCCTGCTGGCGGAGGGCAGTACCGCTAGATATCAAAATACGAAACTTGAATATGAGCGGATGATCAAGAGCAATTACAAGGGAAGTATCTACACCGTGCGGTTAGCTGCCGTGGAATATTATTCCAAACTGGAAAAAGAAAAGACAAAGAGTCTTGAAACGGATGCCATCAAATTACTATCTGAAAATAAAGAGCTTCCCCACAATCACATTGTTACCGCCAACGTACTTGATTTTCTTTATGGTCTTGCCATTTATAAAAAGAACTATGCGGCAGCTGAAAAGAATCTAACCGACATTATTGCTATCAAAGCAGATTTGTATGGTGAAGATGCCCCCGAAACACATCTCGAAAGAATACGCTTGGCGGGTTTCTACCTCGACTTCACTAACAGACTGGCAGATGCCCAGAACATCTATGAGAACAGTTTTACAAAAATTGTTGAGCCACAAATTGGCGGAAAACACAAAGACCTGCTCGAAATTTATAACCACCTGGCAGACTTGTATGAGCTAACAGATCATTATGACAAAGCTGCGGCTACGCTTGAAAAGGCTATCCTGGCAGCACGCAGAAAATTTGCAAACGATGATTTCCTGTATGGCGCAGAACTAACAAACAACGCCCGATTACAAATCAAACTTGGCCTTTATGAAAAAGCAGAAGAGAGTTTGAAAGGAGCACTAAAGATTCTTGAAAACTTCCGCAAAGAAGATGACAAAAAAAGATTTCTGGTAGATGCCATTGAAACACAAGCTATGCTATTAGGTATAAAGGGCTTGTTTGACGAAGCAGAAGAGAATCTCGACCGTTCGCACAAAATAATTGCAAAAGCAGATAATAATCTAGGTATTGACGACTTAAACACTGCCCGCGAACTTTCTGGCTTGCTGATCCAACTTGGCCAATATTCAGACACAGAAGAACTCCTCAGTAAACTGATTGCAGAGTATGAAAAATTGTATGGCCCTAATTCATTGCGCCTTATCGACCCGCTGGTTAACATGGGCCGACTAGCGCTCGCAAAGGGCGACTACACCGAAGCAGAAAAAATTGCTACTCGTGCCCGGCAAATTGCCATCGCCCTTTATGGAGAAAAATCTACAAAGACCGCTCCGGTGCTTTCGCTGATGGGTGACATCGATAATATCATTGGTGACTTCGATGGTGCGGAAGACAATTTCCGAAAGGCGATGGAAAGTCAGGAAAAACAATTTGGTCATAATCACATCGAAGTAGCAAAGTCATTATCACGTCTTGCACTGATAAAATTTTACAAAGGCGACAAACCGACAGAGGTTGAAAAGATGATGCTGGATGCTCAAAACATCATCGGCACTCGTCTTGGAAAAGACAACCCTCAATATGCTGATATCTTAAAAAATATAGCGATCCTGAACATTGCACAACAGAAGTACCTGGTGGCTTTTAGTTCGCTCACTCAAGCTGAAAC
>CAZNCO010000078.1:0-11746 GCA_964571345.1 uncultured Ohtaekwangia sp. | reverse complement strand
AATTGGATATCGCGGCTGCCAAGAGGAACAGCAATAATTGAAGAAACTGTATAGTAGTAAAAGAAGGAAAGTCCTCTGCCCTCGCGCTTCGGCATTCCATTCACGTTGTGAATCACATACGTCATGGAGTCAAATTTTTTAAAGTTTAGACCTAACATATAATTGTTGTTAAAAGTGTTTCGAAATAATTTCTTTGATCGCCAGCCAATCTGTTTCGCCATCGAAACCTGCTTTGTCGTCCATCAGCACATTTGAGTAGAACTTATTTTGATAATAACCATATCCGCCATCCACTACTTCGGGATTTTGATTAACGTAGTCGAAGTGAATGCCATGAGTCTTGAAAAATGCGATGTATTGTTCTATTTCATTCGGATAAGAACAAGTGAATAAAATCCTCACGATGTCATTGCGCTTACACAGCAGCTGCATTACTTCCTTGGCGCCAGGATAAAATTCAGTAGAAATGGAATCGCGCCTGAAGTTTGGTTTCAAGATTGTGCCGTGGATGTCGAACGCCCAGTAAGTCTTTGCCCATTTCCTTTCGCGGGCTTGCTGCAGGCATCGCTCAGTAGCTCGTGTGATCATTTGAATCTCTATTTGTGTAATTTATACGCAAATGTAATCTGAAAGATTCAAAGGAGGGAAACTATTTTGTGTAAAAAATACGCTAATTAGACAACTAGCTGACAGTCAAATAAAAAGATCGAAGTTGTAGCCCTTCTCCTTGAGTTCGAAGTATTTCTTTTTGTTGAATTGAAATAATGCTGCCGGTCTTCCCACACTTCGCTGGATATTTTCGTCCAACTCTTCGAGGAAACCATAACTCATGATTCGCTTCTTAAAATTTCGCCTGTCCAGATCTTTGTCCAGAAGCGTTTGGTAGAGTTTTTCAAGATCGGAAAAGGGAAACTTTTTGTCTAATAGTTCAAAACCTACTGGTTCATAAGCTAGCTTTCCACGGAAGCGTTTGATAGCCACATCCACGATATGCTTGTGATCGAAAGCGAGTTTTGGCAGTTTTTTAATGTTAAACCAGGCTACGTCTTCCGCATCTGTTTGTGCAGAGAGCTGAAAATCCTTTGGGCGTACAAGTCCATAATAGGCGATTGATACGACCCGGTTTCGCGGGTCGCGCCCAGGCTTTCCGAAGGTGTAAAGTTGCTCAAGATAGTTAACATCCACACCTGACTCCTCTTTTAGTTCCCTGCGCACAGCCTCTTCGAGTGATTCTTCTCCTTTTACCAATCCACCTGGCAGTGCCCAACTCTTTTGAAAGGGTTCAAATTTTCTGCTGATGAGTAGCACTGATATGCCTTCTTCGGGATCATAACCGAACACCACGGCATCAACGGCTACTTTTATGGATTGGATCATTTTTAATTGGTATTTGTGTATATATAACGCAAAGCTAAAGCATTGCAATTGGCGTAACAATACTCCTGCTTTTGCCCATTCCGAAAAAAATCAATAATATGCGTTGTTCAATTGCCAATTCATGGAACAAACACTGCGGGCGAACGCACCGGTTATTGAAAATTTCTTAAAGGGGCTCCATATTGTTGCTAATCTTCAGAGCGATGAAGTTTCCAAACTTGAAAAAAGCGAATTGTTCAGACATTTTGTTAACGAACAAATAAACGTCACCCGACTAAACAAAGTAGGAGAGGCCTATCACGACTTTGAAGGAGGTGGTTTTACTGCAGTTGTGTGCCTGGCAGAATCACATCTGTCTATTCACACATGGCCAAAGCACAAGTACATTACGTTTGATATTTTTTTGTCCAACTTCACGCAAGATAACAGCGACAAGGCCCAGCACATCTATAGGCAGGTCATTGGTTTTTTTGAGGCAGCGGTTTTATACGAAAACCAACTACATCGTTGATCATGCTTCAGGGGTGTCCGCATTGTGGTAAGGTGAATCCGAAGAAGCTTCAGGATACGTGGCTGATCGTTTGCTCGCAATGCCACCGGCAGGCGTGGGGAAATGAAACCCAGAAGGAAGATCTCTTTGAGATGCCTGAAGATTGGAGTACTATTCAAATTGGATCAACAGGCACCTACAAAGGAAATGCTTTTGAGATAACAGGCAGGGTGCGCCTGCAAATGCACAATGACTTTCGAAATCTCTGGTGCGCTACGTATGGGGACAAAACTCTTTGGATAAGTCAATCACTGGAGAGCCTGGGATTTTTTACAACTGCCTTCTCCAACTACCCGATGCCCTTCTTTCGACCGCATGCCGAGATGTACATTGCATTTAGCGAGCGCATCAATTTGAAGTGCGAAACGTCTGAATATTGCATAAAAGTAAGGTTTGAAGGGGAGGTGGCGAGATTTCCGTATCCAAAAAACAAATTCCTTTTTATTCAGGCAAGTAATGCGTCAGGAAATACAGCGCTGGTATTACATAAGAGTAATGATGAAATTCAATTTTTGTGGGGCGAACTGGGTCTGGTAAATGCAGTCGAATTTGATAAAACACGACAGTTCGATGAGTGGAAATAGCAAACTCTACGAAAAGGCCTGCCCTAAATGTAACCACCTGAACGTGATGAAGGGGCGCGCACTCACTGTCGCCCTTTCGTGTCAGAAATGTGGGCTGTACTTCTGTGTTCATACCGATCTTCAGGATCAGTTTGCCGATAAGTATGAACCGTCCATTCCGGTTGGGTCGCGTGGCACGTTTGATGGAAAGATGTATGAGGTGATGGGCTTTACTATCAAGCGGGAGCGAAAGTATCGCTACAGCTGGCGCGAGTATTTTCTTTTCAACCCGCATCATGGTATTGCCTTTCTTTCTGAGTACGATGGCAACTGGAATTTCCTAAAACCTTATCCAAAACATCCGTGGTCTTATGGCCAATCCACGGATGTTAAAATAGAAGGAGAAGAGTTTCAAATGTATTCCAAATACAAAGCAGAAGTGTTGTTTTGCAAGGGTGAGTTTTTTCACGATGTGATTGACCAGACGGAGGCATCCATGCACTATGAACATATCAACCCTCCTTATATTATTACTTTTGAAGGCAATCAAAAACAGACTGGCGCTTACCTGGGTGAATACATAAAGCCCGAAAAGGTAGCTGCGGCTTTTGGAATGAAACGGGAGAAGTTACCGCCAAAAGGTGATCTCGGTTATACAGAGCCTCTGGCTGTTTCATTTAAGCAGTCTAACTTGATAGGCGTGGCAGTCGTTAGTTTGCTGTTGGCTACTATTCTGTTTATTTTCTTCAGTAGTAAAACATCTGATCAACTTTTATTTCAAGGGCATTTTGACCAACGTGATCTGGCCGGCCAGAAAATGTTTACCACACCTTCATTTGAATTTAAAGACGGAGTGAAGAATCTTTCCATTCAGGTTGAAGCTCCGATATCCAACGATTGGTTTTTTGCTGAGTACTCACTTATCAACGAACTCACCGATGAAGAATATGTTTTTACCAATGAGATTGAATACTACTATGGAAATGATGGAGGTGAGAGTTGGACGGAAGGTTCGAAGACTTCAGAGGCGTTTCTGTCCAGCATTCCGGAAGGCAAATATCACATCAACATATATCCTGAGTTTAGTCTTAACAATCACGAATTCAATATCGCAGTAATCCGCGATGTCCCGTTTTATTCTAATTTTATCATTACGCTGCTAGTGCTTTGTCTCTTTCCCGGGGCATTTTATGCTTACCGCCATTTTCACGAAATGAGGCGTTGGCGCGATAGTGACTATTCACCATACGATTACGACTGATGAAACAAATTCTTGACTACACCAAGGGCCTGCGACTTTACGTTATCATCATTCTGGTGGTGCTATCCTTTTTTGCCTACTCACAGAATGTAGGTTGGCGATGGATTGGTGCTACCAACACAGAACCTCCTGCCGGAGAACAACAACACGGGTATCGTCATTTTTATCACAAATAAATTTTCTAAATATGGAATGGAAATATATACTCGCCTCGGTAGTATTCTCTCTTGTAGGGATTATCGTACTTGGCATTTGTTTTTGGGTGTTTGAGAAAATCACACCTGAAAATCTCTGGAAGGAGATCATTGAAAAGCAAAACATGGCACTTGCGATCGTATCAGGTGCTTTCATGATCGCCATGGCGATTATTATCGGGTCGGCTATTCACAGTTAATTCATTTTCAACGTCATCTTGAACAACAAACCAAAAGCGTTTGAATTGTTGCTGCTGCTTTCAGTATTTGTAGTAGCAACGTGTGGTCTCATTTACGAACTTGTGGCCGGCACGATGGCAAGCTACTTATTAGGCGATTCCGTCACGCAATTTTCTACTATCATAGGTTCGTATCTCTTTGCCATGGGAATCGGCTCGTGGTTTTCAAAATTTCTGAAGGGGAATTTACTTTCCTGGTTTGTTCGCATAGAAATTATGGTGGGCATTGTGGGCGGAAGCAGCGCGGCTGTTTTGTTTTTGCTGTTTGAGCAGATCGTTTACTTCCGCATCCTGCTCTATTCGCAAGTTATATTAACTGGCATTCTGGTGGGCCTTGAACTCCCCTTGCTCATGCGTATTTTAAAAGACCGCATCGAGTTCACTGAACTGGTATCGCGAATCTTCACCTTTGACTACATCGGTGCTCTATTTGCTTCATTATTATTTCCACTTGTTCTGATACCCTACCTGGGGCTGTTGCGCACTTCGTTCTTTTTTGGAGTCCTCAATATTGCTGTGGCACTCCTGGTATTATATAAATTCAGGGAGGAAATGGCCGCGCGCAAGACTTTGCTCTTTTCCGCCTGGATGGGACTTTCTTTAATGCTTGCAGGCGTTATTGTGGCAGAAAAGTTAACGGCACTGTCAGAGTCACTCACCTATGCCGATGCGATTATCTATGCCAAATCAAGCCCATACCAACGCATCGTGATCACACGAAGTCGTAATGACTGGCGACTTTATTTGAATGGGAATCTGCAATTCAGTTCGGCAGATGAATATCGCTATCATGAGGCGCTGATCCACCCTGGTTTAAGTCGTGTTTCAAATCCAAAAACTATTTTGATTCTCGGTGGTGGTGATGGGATGGCAGCCCGCGAGATTCTCAAATATCCATCGGTAGAATCAATCGACCTGGTGGACCTTGATCAGGAGATCACCAATCTTTTTAAACAAAATCAGAGTTTTCAGAAACTTAATAACGCTGCACTCACTTCTTCCAAAGTGCACATTCACAACGAAGATGCCTTTCAGTGGATCAGAACTATTGATAAGAAATTTGATTTCGTGACGATCGACTTTCCAGACCCTTCCAATTATTCTCTGGGTAAATTATATTCTTTATCATTTTATAAAGAGTTGGCCCGGATCATAAACGATGAGGGCATGGCGGTCATTCAATCCACCTCACCCTATGTGGCAAAGGAATCATTCTGGATTATCAATGAAACCCTGATCAAAGCAGGATTTAAAACAGCGCCTTATCATTGCCATGTTCCTTCGTTTGGTGAATGGGGTTATATTCTTGCATTTAAAAATGAGATGAAAGAAATGAAGACGTTGCCAGACCAACTTCGTTTTGTCCATAGTAATTCATGGGCTGCCTTGTCAGATTTTCCAAACGATATGCGCGTAGCTGACAGCCCTTACAATACGCTTAACAATCAGGTACTTGTGAATACGTTTGAGCGGGAGTGGTCTATCTATTCCAAATGATAACAAGGAGGTCATTCGTAAAAAAGTCTTCCATGGCAGCGAGTGCTTTGCTTCTTCCATCCTTGCAGGGGTGCAAAGAGTCTACTAAGCTTACCGGTGACATTTATGGTCCTAACCTTTCACGCGGCCATAAAGTGCGAGACCTTCACGATCAGAAGCCTCAGAAGTTAATAAAGCGCGATGTGGCAATTGTCGGAGGAGGAGTAGCGGGGCTCTCTGCCGCTCGCTGGCTGCATAAAAATAATATCGATTTTGTATTACTTGAGTTGGAAGATGAAACAGGCGGAAACTCGCGTGCAGGACAAAATTCGGTAAGTGCTTACCCGCTTGGTGCTCATTATTTACCCATCCCTTCCGTTAACCATAAGGAACTGCTCGCCTTTCTTGAAGAGTGCCATGTGATCACAGGTTATGAAAATAATCTGCCGCTGTATAACGAATATCATTTGTGTTTCGATCCGAAGGAACGACTCTTCATTCATCATCAATGGCAGGAGGGGTTGATTCCGCATGAAGGGTTGCCGCTGAAAGATCGCGAAGAGGTGCAGGCATTTCTGAAAATGATGGGCGACTACCGCCATCTTCGCGGTACGGATGGTAAGCTGGCTTTTGATATTCCGCTTGATCGCAGCTCTCAAGACAAGTCGCTGCTGCAGTTGGATCAAATCACCATGCAGCAATTTCTTGTTAATAAGAAATTCACCTCGCCCTATTTGAATTGGTATGTGAACTATTGCTGTGCGGATGATTATGGCGCTGCGATGGATCAAGTTTCCGCATGGGCAGGTATCCACTATTTTGCTTCCCGCAAAGGGGAAGCCGCAAACGCAAAGATCGATGATGTGCTCACGTGGCCTGAAGGAAATAACTTTTTGGTGAAACAATTGCGAA
The DNA here is from genome assembly GCA_964571345.1 of uncultured Ohtaekwangia sp. Classification (GTDB taxonomy): domain Bacteria; phylum Bacteroidota; class Bacteroidia; order Cytophagales; family Cyclobacteriaceae; genus ELB16-189. The sequence continues at coordinate 5,174 of CAZNCO010000078.1, read as the reverse complement.
AAGAAACCGAGACGAAGATTCAAAGTAAATGCGTAGTGCTCTCTGTGCAGCAGGCAAATCAAAATCTCAACATTGATTATTGGGATGACCGAGAGGGGATATTAGTTCGGATGGTAGCGAGCAAAGTTATTATGGCTGCCCCGCAATTTGTGAACAAGCATGTGCTTCATGTTGAACGGACACTGTCATACAATTCATTTCAATATGCGCCTTGGATGGTCGCCAATCTTACTACTCATTCAACACTTGATGAGAAACGGGGAGAACCTCTGAGTTGGGACAACGTCATTTATGGAAGTCAATCACTTGGCTATGTGCACGTCACTCACCAAAACATCACGGTTCCTAAAAAGGAAACCGTCATTACTTATTATCGTCCCCTTACCAGTGCGGATGTAAATACCATGCGAAGGCAAGCGCAGGAGAATAAATGGGACGAGTGGGCAGATGCTGTGTTTGAGGACCTTCGTATAGCGCATCCGTTGTTGCGGGAAAACACAACTCGATTGGATGTGTGGATCTGGGGGCATGGTATGATTCGCCCGCAACCTGGATTCATCTGGGGCTCGGATCGTTCGGCAGCGAAGAAAAGCATCAGTAAAAAGATATTCTTTGCGCACTCTGATCTGAGCGGAATCTCGATCTTTGAAGAAGCATTTAACAGTGGTATTGAAGCCGCAAAGGAACTCATTCAAAATTCATGACCACACACCAACACTGGCTCACTAATCCGCGCAAAGAGTTGTCACTCATCATCGCTCCTCTGTTTGTGCCTGTCATTATAGTATTTCTCTTTCGCGATTATTTTGAAAGCCACACTGAGGTAACTTCGCTTTGGTGGCTGGCGCTTGTGTTGTTGATCGATGTCAGTCACGTGTATAGCACGGTGTTTCGTTTTTATTGGGAGAAGGCAACATTTCAGAAATATAAATCACTTTTGGTAATCATTCCTGTGAGTGCCTTTGCGATTGGCGTTGTCGTTCATCTTTATGATTCCTTTCTTTTCTGGCGATTGCTTGCCTATGCTGCGCTATATCATTTTATCCGGCAACAATATGGCTTCATGCGACTGTATGCGCGACAACAAAATCAAACAAGAATTCAAAAGTGGATCAATGGCGTTGCGATTTATGCCGCCACGATTTATCCTGTGTTGTACTGGCATCTGCATCTTACGCAATCGCTGAGTTGGTTCGTGCCTCATGATTTCATAACAATTCAATTTCCTTATGCAGATGAAGTGTTGCTTGGATTGTATATCGTCATAATTTGTTGCTACGCATTGAAAGAGATTTACATTTCATTTCAAGTTCGCGATCTTAATATTCCCAAAAATTGCCTGGTGATCGGAACGATTCTTTCATGGTATGTGGGAATCATTGTATTCAACGGAGATCTCACGTTTACATTTTTGAATGTGGTAGCGCACGGTATTCCTTACATGGGGCTGGTGTGGATGTATGGCGAGAAAAAAGCTAAGCCAACTTTTTCGTTTGGCTTAAAAGGAATCATGATCTTCCTGGGCGCATTGATCCTCTTATCCTACTTTGAAGAAAGCATCTGGGACATTTTTGTCTGGAAGGATCACCCTTCCATTTTTCCCTTCTTCACGCAACTCGACCCTGTTCATGATCCGATACTTTTGTCATTGCTGGTTCCGCTGCTGGTTCTTCCTCAGATCACTCACTACGTTCTGGACGGATTTATCTGGCGGTTTTCAAAAGACACGAATGCGCGGATCGGAGGTTAGTGCGATCCTAACCTAAACATAATATCCGTCCTTAAAACATATTTCACTCCTTCCACTACTTCCGAGCCGGCATGCTCGAGGCTGTGCTCGAAAACTAAAGCAGTTCCTTTTTTGGGTTTCACTTCCAAGTGATCGAATGTAGTTGCGCCACCTCTAAAATCATCATTCAGGTAGATCATAAAGGTAAAGTAACTCGCTTCCGTAGCACTTCGAATATAGCTCTGATCGCGATGCTTGCGAAACTGCTGACCTGGATAATAGCGGTAGAACCGGAAGAGTTCGTTTAAACCAAAGGCGTAACTATTTCCTCTTTGTTTAGGAGCAAATGGTTCCAACTGTTGCCAGAGTTCGTAAGCTAATGCAACATTCTTATAGATGACGCGATTGTTATTACGAACAAAATCTACTACACGCGGACCTCTATCGGTTTCAATCGTTGCGGCAGAGTAACCGATTTGTTCTGTTCTTTGAATAAATTCATCGCAGCGGTCAGCTGACCAGAAGTTTTCGATCACAAAGATGTTTTTATCAAATTCAATCTTTTTCATGACTATTAAACTTAAAAGCATCAGGAGATATCTCCCCTGATGCGGTTTTATCGAAGTACCGATTTCAACTTTTCAGAAAGCTGAAATTGATTGCCGATATATGCCTTCTCTACGCAAATCCCATTCACAATCTGTTGATTGAACTCGTCCAATTGTTCAGCAGGAACCCACAGCTCCTGGTGGTGCGGCATTCCTACTGTTTGTATTTGAAACTTCCGGAAATATTCTTCTAGAATGTCAAATGAAGTAACGAATCCAACGCCATCCGAATCTTTGTCGCGCATGTTCCATCGCTCGGCAATTTCTGCGGCATATTCAAAATTCAACACCGGATAGAAAATAGGCTGCCAGTGAAGCCGTGGCGGAAAGCACTTCATGCCGGAATCAATGATCAGTTCAAGTTCGTTCGCTCCCACAGGGCGATATAATTTTTTCAGTAAGGTCATCTTCTTTCTCTAAATAATTTTTTCCGTTAATCTCCAACTGCTTTAGGTGGCGCACCATGTGAAGTGTGAGAAACTCAATATATTCATACACGTTCAGCTTCCCGAGGTTATTCACTGACATCGTGGTTTTGTAAAGCAAGCCTTCGCCATTCTTTAACTTATCCAGGCAATCGAGACAGAGGTCGCGTTGCGTTTTGATGGTTAATCGTATTTCATGAAGCGCCCTGTCGCCCTTGGGTTCCATGTGCTCCGGCCTATCCCACACGAATGACTTGTGTTCGCCAATCTCTAAAAGCTCCTGGCGTGAAAGCGATTCCATGTTACCATCAATTTCAATTTTCATAGCCTGGGCATTTTTCAAAGCTTTCTCACAACCTTTCTCGATCAACAGTAGCAGGTAGTGATTCGTGAGCATCACATGCTCCAGTATTTGTGCGGCAGTCCACCCGCCAGTGTTGGGCTTGTGGTGTATGATAGGATGATCCTGATCAAACCACTTGTCCAAAAGCGCGAACGAGTTGGTGATGTCAAATCGTATCCTGTTTATCAATGTGTCGATCATGGTTGTAAAAGTTTATAAAATAAAAAACCCGGACTTTTCAGTGCCCGGGCTTCATGTATGATTGAATTTCGTTTTCGTCTTCAGCATAGGATAAAGTCCGCGGCAGGATGAGATGGTTTATAGGTGAGCCCTATAAACTGTAGTAGTTGTTTCTGCACGAACTTTTTCATCATTACACAAATGTAAAAAAGTTTTTTTCGATCATTGTTTGCATCTCGAAAAAATCTTCGCTTACCTTTGTATCATGTTCAAGCGAATATCATATCGATTTAATCACAAGCCCACTTTAGGAAGTGAGCTCGTGCCTTGGTTTTTCAGTTGATGCCACATGCAACCTGTCACTGAAAGACCCGGGCCATGTCCGGGTTTTTTATTTTATCAGTGACCTGAATCAGTAAAATCACCGGACTTGTTAAAACAAAAATCGTCAGGCATGACGAGTGGAATTGTATTGCCTGATGTGAAATAAATCGATGCATTATGAACACAGAAAAAATAAAATGGATAGAAGAATACCTTGAGCAAGCATTGGAGATCGCGTGGATGGAAGGATCTGAACGCGCTTTAAAATTGCTCGACAAACTTTTGTACGAAGAGCCCGGCTATGGCCGACTGCATTACACGTTAGGTGTAATCTATTTGCGACATGCCGATGAACCCAAAGAAGCGGAGCAGCATCTCCGTATGGCGATCCGCTTTAACCCGGAGCTGGCCGAGACTTACACATTGCTGGCCGAGGTGCTGCAACAAGACGAGCGCCATGACGAGACCATTGATCTCTGCACGAAAGGACTGAAGGTGAAGAAAGCTAACAAGTCGCAGTTGCATGAGAACGTGGGCAATGCGTGGGAGTTAAAGCAAAAGTATGGCAAGGCGATCAAGAGCTATCGCCAGGCACTGCGCCACTCGGCTGAGTTGTGGAATTGCAAAGTATTGGAAGAAAGTATCAAGCGATGCAAGGGGAAACAGAAGTAAAAGAGGACTTAGGACTTGGGTGTTGGGGACTTACCAAGACCTAACACCTAACATCTAAGTCCTAAATGGAGATTAAGCTAACTAAGTAGAAGCACCCTGACGTTTACAGTCAGGGAGGTCCTGGAGCGTTACCAGGAATCTCCACCAGGGTAAACCTGGCATTTATCGTCAGGTTAAGCCGGTGATGTGATAGCATAGCCGCAGACAAATGCGTCCGGACATTCATCGTCCGGAAGATCGAAGTTAAAGCCTTCCACATCACAAGTTATTCACCATCCCTGCCGTTCTCCTATGGAGAATGGCGGGACGGTGGCTTTTGTGTTCGGGGTGGCTTCGTGTTCCCTTGCTGTAACCATCGTTTAACTATCGTTCATCCTTCGTTCATAATTCGTCTTGCCTTAATGTTGCCTTGCTGGTAAGTTAAGGGACGATTAGGTGCTTTAACGGATGATAGCACCTCATCCCCGGCCTTCTCCTCAACGAGAAGGGTATGGGCGAGTGCGTAGCGCGCTTATTTTGAAGGAGCAAGTACAACATTAAAATTGAACATTCCGTTTTGGAGTTTCGAATACAGGCGCACCCAGATAGGCAACAGTTGCTCGGTGCCTCGTGCAGTAGTGATGTCTCCGAGATCGATGATGTTGATTTCTTTCCAACCGAAGGATTTTAGAATTTCAGATACTGATGATTTTGCTGAAGCATCATTGCCACTCATGACTTCATTGTGGTCTCCGGGTCCTCCGGCTGGGTTTACCATTATGTCGCAATTAATTGTGTTGCGTGTCTTCACCACCTTGGTTTAGGGGAAGGTGCGTTTAATGGTTTCACCCCAGCAGTCGGTGATTCCAATGGAGACCGATGGAGGGCAGCCGTCTGAGAAAACCACTGGATCG
>CAZNCO010000077.1:8832-11762 GCA_964571345.1 uncultured Ohtaekwangia sp. | reverse complement strand
GGTGAATCAAAGCCTGTTGAAAAATCAAAGGGAGACAAAGTCATTGCAGGTTCAATCAATGGAAATGGCTCTCTGAAAGTTGACGTCTCACATAGCAGCAAGGATTCATACCTAGCGCAAGTGATCAAACTTGTGCAAGATGCGCAAGACAGCAAATCCAATACTCAGTTATTGGCAGATAGGGCGGCACGTTGGTTAACGATCATCGCCCTCGCTTCAGGTATTGTAACATTTATCGTGTGGTTTACTGCAAGCAAGGACTTATCTTTTGCTATTGAGCGAATGGTAACTGTCATCGTCATTTGTTGTCCGCACGCACTGGGCTTGGCAGTTCCGCTTGTCGTAGCCCGATCAACTGCTATCTCCGCGCAAAGCGGACTATTGATCAAAAACCGAACTGCCTTTGAAGACTCAAGAAAGATTACCACCGTTGTGTTTGACAAAACCGGAACGTTGACCGAAGGGAAGTTCAGTGTGGTAAGATTTGAGTCATTGACCGAAAGATATACCCCTGACGAAATACTTGCTCTTGCTGCTGCCTTGGAGAAAAATTCTGAGCATCCGATTGCAACAGGTATTATTGAAAAGTCAAATGCACGGAAGCTTTCCATTCCGGTTGCCAGTGATTTCAAAGCGCTAACCGGAAAAGGGATTCAAGCCATTGTCAGCGGCCAGTCTGTAAAGGTTGTTAGCCCTGGATATTTGAAAGAAAATAATTTACCTCTCCCTGGAACTTCTTCAAACACGGAGACGACAGTTTACGTCTTGATCGATGAAAGGATTGAAGGCCTGATTTCATTGTCTGATCAGATAAGAAAGGAATCACCTGACGCAATTCGCGTTCTTCATGATCACGGAATAAAGACCATGTTGCTCACCGGAGACAATAAGGATGTAGCCAAAAGCGTGAGTGATTCTCTGAATCTTGATGGGTTCATTGCTGAGGTTCTTCCGCACCAAAAACTTGAAAAGATTAAAGAGTTACAAGACCAAGGCCAATTTGTCGCTATGACAGGCGATGGCGTGAATGATGCGCCTGCTTTGGCTCAAGCAAATATTGGAATAGCGGTAGGATCGGGTTCAGATATTGCAGCCGAGACAGCCGGAATAGTTTTAGTGAACAGCAATCCTAAAGACATAGTAAATCTCATCTTGTTTGGAAAAGCAACTTACAAGAAGATGATTCAAAATCTTGTTTGGGCAACAGGCTACAACATAATTGCGATGCCCTTAGCATCCGGAATCCTTTACAATTTTGGCGTAATGCTAAGTCCTGCGGTGGGAGCAGTATTGATGAGCGTGAGCACCGTGGTCGTGGCCTTGAATGCGCAACTACTTAAAATACGAGACCAAATATAAATCTCGGTGCAGGAGTGTCGAAACATTGAGACGATCCATTAACAAAGTATAGTTACTTCGAGTGCAGTGCTGAGTTGGTTGTGAAAAGCTCATTCAATAAGGGCACATCCATCTCAGCACAGCACTCTTTAAATAACAAGGAACAATTCCAAACTTAACGAAAAGCCATTGGCGAAATCTTGATCTAATATTTAATTCTTTATCGCATCACGATTTCGTCAAAGACTTTTCGTGATTTAAAGAAGACAGAACGCTGGTGCAATTAGAGCCCACAATGATGGTAACTATGCATCGCTAAACTCGCCCAATGGATTCATCTAATATTTCCCCTCAAGGAATGAACCCATCGGGCGAGCCCATCGCTACATAAGTTTTCAAATCCATTCGTAAGCAATGGTGGGTTTGAAATAGCTTTAGTTACCACGTGAATCAGGAAAAGGAAGGAAGTTTTGATTGTCACCTCAAGTCTCGGGCCCGTGAGCAACCGAGCGTCTGGCGGCATTCAGCCACTCACAATAATTGAGTTGCACAAATAAAGCACAATCCTATCTTTGTGCTGTTGTGAGAAAAAACAGATTCCATATTAGCGTGATTTGCTTTTTGAGCATCGGATTGCTCTTTAATCAGGTCGGCCTTAATTTTTTCCACAATAAGCATGATGCTCACGAATCATATGCGGTTCAAAGCGATCAAGATCAGTTCCACAGTCACGGTGAGCACTGCAAGGTCTGCGCGGTAGACACGTTGTTTCATCTATACTTCGAGGCCTCGCCTGAATTCCATTTCCAACAGGCGGTTGATGGCGCCTACTCTAGTCCCGTTCTTGCTAAAGTCATTACATCCAGTGACTTTACTAAAGGACGCGCTCCTCCCTTTTCGGTTTAGTTTTTTGTGTTGGTCAATTGATGTCTGCATCGATTGATTTTCACGCTGCGTGAATCCCGAATGATTCATGTTTCGATTTCACCACTCTACTAAGTGGCACGCAGTCTTTCAACGAACTAAACTTAAAAGATTTTTAATCAAATGAAACTTACTACTATAATTTGCCTGGCGATATCATTTCATACCGCAATTACATTGTCTGCTCAAAGCAGCTTGTCAGGTCAGGTGACTAATAAAACCAATCACCAGCCAATTCCTTACGCGTCTATCTCTATACCCGATCTCCATGTGTTTACGACTTCAGACTCGCTTGGGAACTATCATTTTGAAAAACTTCCTGCAGCAACATATCAATTACAAATCAATGCATTGGGGTTTAAGACTTTTTCAAAAGTGATAACAGTGAAAGGTGCGGCCAACATAAATTTTGAATTGGATGAAAGCACCACTGAACTGGCAGAAGTCGTAGTCACTGGCTCATCAAAGGCTATCGAACTAAAAAAATCACCCGTATCGATTTCACTCGTGAACAAGCAGTACTTGACCACGAATTTATCGACTAACATTATCGATGCCATTGCGAAAGTACCAGGTGTAAGCGCGGTTACAACAGGACCTAACATTTCCAAACCCGTGATAAGAGGGTTAGGCTTCAATCGCATTCTGTCGCTCTTTGATGGAATGCG
>CAZNCO010000077.1:4989-8732 GCA_964571345.1 uncultured Ohtaekwangia sp. | reverse complement strand
GGAAGTCATTTGAGATTATCCCTCTTTGATAATATCCAGGAAATACCTGATGGCAGTAGGGACTCGCTGTCGCGAAGATTCACGAAACAAATCACAGAAGCGGACACAATAAGACCGATCGTTAGCAACAGCGAACTAAATTCCTACAACATCTCTGTGCTACACCAACGGGTTCAACACTACAGAGCATATCTAAAAAATAGTTTCTTCTTTGCTAAGAGCAGGCTGGATGCCAACGTAGGTTTTCAAAGAAGTGTTAGGAGAGAATTCAGTCACCCTGAAGTTCCCTATCAAGATGTTGCAGGTTTGTATTTGCAGTTGAACACGCTGACGTATGATCTCAAATATTTTATACCCGAATTCAAAAATTGGGAGACTGTTGTTGGTGCGAACGGAATGTATCAAGTCAATGATGTAACGAAAGGAACTGAGTTTGTGATTCCGTCATACAACCAGTTTGACTTCGGTGGATTTGTTACTGTAAAAAAAGACTTCGGAAAGTTGAACGTCTCCGGGGGTGCACGATACGACCTTAGAAGATTTAACAACCATGAATTGTACACCAAACCAAATCCGGTAAGTGGTTTTGATCAGCCCGTAACTGAAAATGACATTGCTGGAGCCGACAAACCGTTTAGTAATTATTCCACAATCTTCCATGGGCTTACAGGAAGTTTGGGTTTCAGTTATTTGGCCAATGAAGCCTGGGCACTGAAATTTAATTTATCTAGAGGTTATAGGGCTCCCAACATTTCTGAAATTTCCGCCAATGGTGTGCATCCTGGCACCAATCTTTATCAAATTGGAAACGATCAGTTCAAACCTGAATTCAGCAATCAAGTGGATCTTGGAGCATCATTCACCTCTAAACAGGTCAACGCCAGTGCAAGTCTGTTCGTGAACAAAATCGACAATTACATTTATAACCAAAAGTTGGTTGCTGCTAATGGGCAGGATTCTTTGAACACCAGCGGAAGCATTGCTTATCCTACATACAAATTCCAGCAAGGAAGTGTGCTGCTATACGGACTTGAGGCTGGTATTGACTTCCATATCGTTAAACAACTTCACTTCGATAATTCAGCCTCTCTGATTTATGGCGACAATAACAGCTTTACAGGAAATCAGAAAACGGAGGCGACAAAATATGTTCCTTTTATGCCGCCTTTTAGATTCATTTCGGAATTGAAATACGAGTGGAGTGGAAAGAGCGAAATTTTTGAAAAGCCATTTATCAAAATACAGGTTCAATATACAGCTACACAAAACAGGGTGTTCACTTATGACAATACCGAAACTCGCACACAAGGCTACACATTAGTTAATCTTGGTGCAGGGACGGGTTTCAAAAACAAGGCTGGAAAATCAATCATCGATATCTACGTGCTTGCCAACAATATTTTTGATGTTGCATATCAGGATCACTTAAGTCGCCTGAAATATTTTGAACAGTATTCAGCTTCACCTAATGGTCGACTGGGTATTTATAGTATGGGGACGAACGTCAGTATAAAGCTTGTCAAGAATTTTTGAGGAATTGAAGGAACCAGCTATTTTAAAAATTTGCTTTGAGTATTAAGTAGACAAGTTTTTGCATCACCAAAAAATCATAAGGTCGCTTTAAAAAGCGGCCTCCTTTTTTCATATAAGGTCGGGATTTGAAAAGGAGTTTCAGCTTAAATCTGTTGGCAAAAATCAAGAGGACATTATGCAAAAAATGAGATGTACAAAAAATGAGATGTAATAATGACAAAAACCATTTCACCGCCAAGCCAAAGGTAGGCCTGACGTAAGCAATGGTTCGGTGGGTTTATTAACCTATACCTGGAATATTAGCCCAACAATTTCTCAACTTTCTGTAAAAATTCACTGGGCTTAATTCCTAAAATGCTGCATATTTCATAGACTATTTTTATAGAAGGGGCGCCTACTCCTCTCTCGATTCTTGAAATGAACGATCTGTCAACATCTGAATAATCTCCCAACTCTTGCTGACCCATGCCCTTCTCCTCGCGCAATTCCTTCAGAACTCTGCCAAAAGTCTTATCTGGATCTCTTTTCACATAGGCAAGCTATTCTTATCAAGAATTTTTATTTGAGGATAATAATCCTCATTTCGGCCAAATGACATCCCGGAAAGTATCACCCCCAACTATTTTGAAAGTAAAAAATCATATGCTAACGGGAAGTCTCAAGATACTACTGAAATAACAGCAGACAACTCCGAAGTATTAAATAATTCCAATCAAAAGTCTAACTCCTCCAAGTCACCTAATGATTTGGCTCAGCTGCTTTCTCAAAGTGAAACACAAAAGAAAACCTGCAATTGAAAAAGAAAAAGCCAGAAAAAAGATCGCAGCAGACATCGGTGGGCTAGCAAAACAAAGTATCATCGAAAATAAATTATTTGATGCCTACAAATTTTTGGATAAACTCAAGAATAATGGATTCGATGTTACCAAACACAAATTTCCTGATTCAGGTCTTATCAGAGGGTATAGCGTATAAATATGGATTCGCTTTTCAAGCTCAGAACTGACAAGCGATTTGACTTTGGGGTCATTAAAAAAAAATGGAGATGACTTTGCTGGGCGAAAAGCCCAAAAAATTACGAGGTAGGCTTCGAATTCATCAAAGAAGGCCATGACATCATCTTTCGTTATTCCCGTCTCTCACTCAATAACAATCATCCTCGTGTCTGTTGTTTTGACGCCTTAGGCTCAGAGCAGTCACTGAAATATTTTGGCAACGAGTGTAATGTAATGGCGGAAGTGCTGTTCAGCCGCTGCGACTTATTCGTGTCACAACACATGATCACGCACCTCAAGACAAATCTTGCCAGAGAGTGAATTGGAACTCTTCCAATGAGCCCTATTCCGACATCATCAAGTTTTTCACAACCGCAGGTGTCGATGAAGGAACCGAATTATTAACGGTGTATTAGGAATCTCTTATTTATATTCCATTTGTTGTATATTTCGAATGTGAATTAACGAAATCAAAGACTTTATGAAAGCGATTAACCAACTGAGATTTGAAAAGCACGAGAAGAAAATCAAAGAGAACAGAGCTTATGCTTTTAGCTTTTTAGGATTTCTAATGCTAAATGCTGGGTTTGGTGACTTACAAAATCTTGAATATTTTTTTCTGAATTTCTCTGGGCTTTTAGCCTTGGGAACAGTTCTCATCAGCTTTATTGGCTTGCATATCCTTCAAAGCAAGGGTATAAAATTAAAGAGCGCACGAGCTATACTAGCCTATCAATTCTCGCTTTTACTTATGTCGGGAGTAATGTACTGTCACTATTATTTAGTTGTCAAAGGAGCCCTACCTTTTTGAAATAATTTTGATATTGGATTCGAAACCCGCGAAGACGGAATTTACTACAGCAAGTTGTCTTTTGAGGTATCAGGCAATTATTGTGTGTACGTAATTATCAAATTTAATACACACTCAATGAACTACTCAAAAAACAAAGTCACAAAAGAGGAATTAGTTGAAGGTTTTAAAAACTTCAAAGCTTTCATACTTTGACAATTATGATCTTATTCTGAGAGAAAAAATTGCGAGCTATCAGCTGAATCTTGACTCAAACTTATTTCGATCCCTTTTCACAAAGCAGTCTATTTGGCAGCGATATTTTTAATTGAGGATAATTATCCTCAATTTTTTTTTTGCTTAAAATGAGTACCTATGAAACCCATCACCATTGATCTGATGGATGAGTATCCTTTGGGAAAGTT
>CAZNCO010000077.1:0-4889 GCA_964571345.1 uncultured Ohtaekwangia sp. | reverse complement strand
GTTCCGTTACATTGTCTTCTCGCAGCTTAGTCTTGGCGATTCGGGATGTGTACCTAGCGCTCTTAACAAAACTGTGTTTTATCACCAACCGATGCTTACAGAAGTCCTGTAGGGCGAGGCGTCCAGAAGATCGCGTGATTTTTTACAAAGAAAAATATGATTACGAGTTTGATCTAATTGTTGATTTTTTAGGTATTGCCGGAGCACACTAGGTCTCTTGTCTAAATGCTCTGGCAATTTTAAAGATGATCGCCAGAATACAACTGAAACTAATATGAAGACAAGCGCTATTTATTTCATTTTTACTTTGAATTTACTTTTAACGATCCCTTGCTCAAGAAAATCAGAGAAAGACTACTTAGGTAGTTACAAAACCTTCTATGCAACAAAGATAGAACTAGGCAAATGCAGTTACTGGTTTTCTTTTTGGTGGCAGTGGAGGTAAAGTTGAAATCACGGCCAAGTCCTTCAATGACCTTGGTGAAATAAGCCTTGAATTATTTTAAGGGGATGATGAATCAGGGATTCTCCTTGGCTTAGATAGAGCAGTTGATCTCAACATAGTGAATGGTCCCTTTTGATGCAACTGAAAAAAACGGAGTACGATTTTTCAAATGCTTTGAAAAATCCAGAGCACGCACTTGTGATTGAATTCTTCACGAACCAGGAGAGGGACCTTTTCGCACGAATAAAAAATGAATCAAAATCAAATACAAGAAAAATGCTAGAGAACAGTTTGAGCGAAGTTAGAAAACAGCTGACTTCTTTGGCTTTTTAAGAGCTTTTATAAATTACGAAATACAGAAAATTGGCCGGGAGCAAGAACGCTGTTTTAGACACGTTAGCTCGATAGCATATTTGCCTATAGCCATATCCTTAAAATCCACTTAGTAAAAGATAGTTCGTAATATTTACTAATCTCTTTAACTCCGTTCAAAATAGGGCTGGATTTTTTCGCTTCGAATTTTATAATTTTCCCACCAAGTGAACAAGAACGGCATAACGGGCAAGTAGGCGGAATTCAGCGTTTATTCCCTCACAAATTCCTCCATCATTAAATAACTCATATCCAGAATGATCTTTTGTTAAAGGAAAAGATGTTTATCGGAATCTCTCATACCGATTTGAAACAGGATAGTCCAATGTTGCCAATGAACAAAACTCCGATCGGTTTATAGTCTCGGCCCTTTTGGCTTTCTTTGTTGAGGCTGGCTGTTCTTATTATTTTGGACAAGCTTTTCTTTCTCAGCACGATACTCGGAGAGCTTCTTTCTGAAGTTGGAATCCCACTTCTTCAGAACTTCATCCGGATTTAGACCTTCTTCCCTTAAAGCCTCTTTTATTTTCTCTTCGCTGCTACTTTCCTCTTCAGCGATCGCAGAAATTATACGTAAGTAGGCCTTCTCGCTATGATTTGGTTTTTCACTCATAGAATTTTCATTTTTCATAGGGTCTGACCTTAAAATATACAGTTCTTATCCTCCTAATCCCATTATAGAACTTATTGTCATCATAACTGAACTGTTCACAAATGTCGCGTTTTTCCAATCCCTGGGCAATGGCCAGGAGTATCTTTTGCGCTATTGGATCTGTCTCCAATTCCTTTCCCATTGAACTTACCAACAATTCATAGTCAATCTGCTCATCGAGCATCATGCTTGCTCCAACTGGAGTCTGCGCGGATATCTTATCCTGTATTTTGGTAAATGTATTGGCAGACTTGACCTCGTTCAGCAAATTGTTCTTCAGGATTTTTTTCAAGAACACGGTCAACGAACCTTTTGAACTATCATAAATCGTTGGTTTATCAAGAAAAACAATCATGGCTTTCATAGCAAGATCTTCTTCATCAAATGCAAGTCTCTGTAAACCATAGTCCCTAAGGAGACTTTTAGCATAGCGGACAAGACTTCGATTTAAAATTATTAGCTGTTCGTCGCTCGCGATCATTCCATAGGGTTTAAAACGTCCCAAAAATATATTTTTTTTCTTACTGCTGAAATACCCATGTCAGTTTGTATATGCTCATAACGAGTTGATCAGGGTATTTTTCAAACAAACCAAACAATCAAAATTGGTTTAAAACATATGATTATCAGAGTGATATTCTCAATAAGAAGAATGAAGGAATAGCCATAACAAATTTTAGAGATGCTTAGCGACAAAACACATAAATGGTTATCTTCACCTTCGATCCTTTGCGTCACTTTAATCCGTTTTTAATGGTGAGCTTGGATCAGTGCCGACAGATTTTGGAAAAGAGTGGCCGCTCATACTCAGATGAACAGATCGTCAAGATGCGCGACTTCCTCTACAAAATGGCATCGATCGATTATCAACTTTTTAAACTCGCCAAGCTGCATGACAAAGACGGCAATCATTTACACCCGGGTCTCGACCGATGAGCAAGCTGAAAAAGGCTACTCGCTTCAATATCAGTTAGACCGTATTCAAAAATATTGCGACGTACAGGGGATTAAGCATATCGCGCACTTCCAGGAAGATTTCTCAGCAAAGACTTTCGAACGCCCAGAGTTTAAAAAACTCTTGCTGTACTGCAAAGCAAACAGAAGCAGAATCGATTATGTGCTTTTTCTGAACTGGAGTCGATTCTCACGGAATGCAGGAGATTCATATTCGATGATCAGGGAATTTCAAAAATTGGGAATCGAGCCACAGGCGATTGAACAGCCTCTTGATCTAAGTATCCCAGAAAATAAAATGATGCTTGCATTTTACCTTGCGGCACCGGAGGTTGAGAATGATCGAAGATCAATGAATGTTCGAAGTGGAATGCAACGAGCACGAAAAGAGGGACGATTTTTAGGTACTGCACCCCGTGGTTATAAGAATGTGCGAGATATAAATAATAAGCCGATCATTGTGCCGCACGAAATGGAAGCTCCTCTTGTGATAAAAGCTTTTGAAGAATGTTCCTTGCAAAACCTCACTTTGGAAAACCTCAGAAAAGAAATGCTCAAGAAAGGTCTGAACGTAAGTCGCGCTGCCTTTCCAGAATTACTTCGTAATCGCATTTACATTGGTGAAATTTTTGTTTCAGGCTTCAAAGATGATCCCGACCAACATGTGAAGGGCATTCACCAACCGCTCATCTCTCGCCAACTTTTCGAGGAGGTACAGGCCGTGCTGGATGGAAGGTCTTATAAAAGGGCAACAAAGAACACGGCAAAAGATGAACTTCCGTTACGTGGTTTTTTGCAGTGTCGGATGTGTGGAGGACTTTTGACTGGAAGTGCTTCGAAAGGCAATGGTGGAAAATACTTCTACTACCACTGCCAGAAAGGTTGCCCGGAGCGGTTCAAAGCTTTGGATGCAAATCAAAGATTTGAAGAATACCTCTCATTGCTCAAACCTCGACCGGAAGTGGCGGATCTCTATCAATTGATTTTGAAGGATGTTTTTAAAAACTCAAACGAGGAAAACCTTGTGAAAGTAAGAAAGTTAGACGAGGACATCTCCAAATCGCGAAGCAGGATCCAAAAAATGCAAGGGTTATTGCTCGATGATAAAATCTCATCTGAAGATTATAAAGAGATGAAATTGATCGAAGAACAAAAGATGCATGAACTCAGCCGACAGAAGGCATCTCTTTTATCCATAGATGAAGACTTCACTGAATACATTGAAACAAGTTGCAACTTGATCAAGAACATGGATCAAGCCTATCACAAAGCTAGCCTTGATCTCAAGCATTTGATCATTGGTTCGATATTCCCAGGAAAACTTATTTTCGAAGAAAATAAATATCGAACCAATCGGCTTAATGAAGTTGTCCGGCTATTGTGCTTGCGAGACAATGACTTACAAGAAAATAAAAAAGGACACCTGATGAAAAATAATAAAGTGTCCAGTCTGGTAGTCCCGACAGGAATCGAACCTGTATCAAAAGTTTAGGAAACTTCTATTCTATCCATTGAACTACGGGACCAAAAAATCAGGGCTACTAACAGTAGCCCTTCTTCTGTGGTCGGGGTGAGATGATTCGAACATCCGACCTCCACGTCCCTAACGTGATGCGCTAACCGGGCTGCGCTACACCCCGAAATATAAGTTTTTGAGTTGACTCATCGACTGATGTAAGGTTAGTCTGTTTTTCAGTCTTTAAATCAGCGCGCAATATTAGTAATTTTAGCCCAATTGATAGGCGCCATTGCATTCAAAAAGTTTTAAAACCGTGCATTTTTTCAAATATCTGTCAGTCGTTTCTGCTTTGTTCCTGTTTTCTCAAGCGTTCGCTCAGTTTGGTGCCATTCGGCAGATTGAAAAGAATATAGAAGAAAAAAATTGGAGCAAATCAAGACAATTGATCGACAAGCTTTTAGTAAAAGACAGCCTGAACATGGAGGCCCGAATGGTGCTCTCAAAATGGTTTCTGAACACAGAAAACCCCAGCTATCAGTTTGACTCGGCATATCACCAGATAATATGGGCACTGCAACATTTTTCTGTGGTGTCTGCCAGGCAAAAAGATCGACTAAAAAAAGAAGCGGCCGATAGCTCTTTTTTTGTTCAGTTATATCTAAAAATCGATAGTCTAGCTTTTGAGCAAGCGAAGATTGCAAACACTGAATCAGGCTATCAAAAATTTATTGTTCAGTTTCCTGATTCCCATGAAAAGGAGAGAGCGATCGAATTACGCGATGAGGCTGCATACCTCAATGCACTGAAGATAAATACATATTTTGCCTTCGCTGATTATCTTAAAAAATATCCGGAATCATCCCGAAGTCAAGATACAAACAAAAGATATGATCAACTGATTTTAGAATACAAGACGAAAGACAAATAACTTCGCAGCTATGAATTGTTCGTAGAGGAATTCCCTCAAAGCCCATCCCGTGACGAGGACGTTAAAACTGATTTTCAGA
>CAZNCO010000076.1:0-11796 GCA_964571345.1 uncultured Ohtaekwangia sp. | reverse complement strand
AAGAGTTTGCATCTAAGATGGATGGCAAGGACTACAAGGGTTGGCTGTATGGTCCATCTGTTCCGGGCAGGCCCAACGACTTAGGATATTGGATGGGATACAAAATCGCTAAAGCCTACTTTGACAAAGCTTCCGATAAGAAACAAGCAGTGAAAGAAATTCTCAACATCAAAGACTTTAAGCAGTTCCTAAAAGAAAAGTGGTTATGCCGATAAATGGAAATAATTTTAGAGAACACTTATTCTTTTTAATTCTTCCCTTAATTGTGTTGGTGATTGGAAGTGGATGCCGTTGATACCCACTGCTTCTGCTCCGTGCAGATTTCTTGGAACGTCATCAATGAAAATTGATTTGGAAGGATCGACTTTGTAGCGATCAAGAAGGATGTTGTAAAATTCAGGGAACGGTTTCCGTGTCTTCTCCTCACCTGAAACCACAATGCCTTCAAACCAATGAAGGAATTCAAAATTGCTCAGCGCCCAGGGAAATGTCTGTGCCGACCAATTGGTGAGCGCGTAAAGTTTGAAGCGGTTTTCTGTTTTTATCTGGCGAAGAATTTCTACTGTTTCATGAATGGGCCCGCCAATTGTTTCTTGCCAGCGACCATACCAGGCACGGATGGCTTCTTCATGGTCGGGAAATTTCACAACGAGTTCTTCGGTGGCTTCTTCAAAAGAGCGACCTGCATCTTGCTTTTCATTCCAGTCGTGTGTGCATACGTTTTGGAAAAACCAATCAATCTCTTCTTCTGTCTTAAAAATCTTTCGATAGAGATAGCGCGGGTTCCAGTCGATCAATACTCCACCTAAATCAAAAATGACTGTGTTGATTTGCTGCATGTGAAAAAATGAAAAGAATTTTAGAATTCGAATTGATGATTGAGAAGAATGGATTGTGCTTTTCCGATTTCCTTCCCAACTAACCCGTAAGAATTGTTTTGTAGTTGATAAACTGTTGTCTCTTTGGTGGCAGGATCAACGATCCAATATTCCTTTACGCCAAACTTTTCGTAGAGATTTTTCTTTGTGATCATGTCATGCTTTGGATTTCCAGGCGAAAGCAGTTCAATGATTAAGTCGGGCACTCCTTCATTCGGTTCAGTGTCACGAATGATCATTTTATTTTGCTTAGAAACAAAATAGATATCAGGTTGAACTGCGTTACTTGTTTCGTCCAGGAATACATCAGATTGTGCAATAAAAATTACACCAAGATCATGTTTTGAAATGAAAGAATCGAGTTTTCGGAAAACAGATAGCAGAATGCGTTGGTGTTGATTGGTGGGCGCTGGCGACATAACTATTTGTCCGTTGATTAATTCAGCAAGCGTTCCTTCAGGAAGCATTTTGTACACTTCCATGATCGTGCGCGGTGGTTGCGGAATGTCAATTTTCATACTGCGAATTTACGTCATTATTTTCCAAAAGCCCACTTCAAAAACTCGGGCATCACCTCCGCCCATGTTTCCAGATTATGTTTGCCGCCCTTGACTTCAAGGTATTGAATATCGTGAAATGGACGATACCCTTTCCTGGTAAGTTCAACAATCAGATCAAGCGTGTCATCGATGGAATCAATGACTCCATTCCTATTCCGGTCGCTTGCCTCATCTTCGGTGCCGGTCTGAAACCAGAATTTCATTCCATCTTTCTTTTTACCCGATTTGATCTGCTGGTGCATGATTCGGTCCCTCGAATCGGAATATAACTTGCTTTTGCTATCGCGTTTCCTCCACCAGAATGCACCGCTGAAGCAACCTACTTTATCAAATAGTTTGGGGTTGTTCCAGGCGATGTCCATGGCGCTGAGCCCACCTAGCGAACAGCCCGCGATTTTCATTTTCGAACTTGAATCTATTGGGTATTTGTAAGTCAAATAGGGGATCAATTCACTGACCAGATATTTTGTGTACGCTTTCGCGTGACTTCCCCGTTTCAGATAATCCTTCTTGGCAGCTACCCCGTATTCTTGCAGCCGATCACCAGCTACAATCCCCGCTACTATTATTTTATGAATTTCGTTTCCGGCAGTCATGTTTTCCAAAGCCTCTTTTATTTCCAATTGTTCCATATCCTGGCCGTCATTTAAAATCAGCAATTGAAATTTTTCTTTTGACGTTGTATAACCTTGAGGTAACAATAGATTTACATCTACATCGCGATTGAGCAGCTTCGAAAAAAAACCGGTAATTTTTTCTGATTGATATAGAGATGCTTCTTTCACTTAACTGGCTTTTTATTTTTATCTTTAAGAGTGCCAAAAATAAACATCTTATTTCATTGGCACATTGGCTAATCTGACGTTGACTATTATTTATGCCCCACGAACATTTGCATCGCTGGTACTCGCCTAGTTTGAGTCGTGATATTGAAGTGCTGGCGTTTGGCCAGCGCGGATACCCGGTGATTCTTTTTCCAACCTCGATGGGGCGCTTTTATGAAAACAAAGATTTCAAACTGATTGACTCTGTAGCGTGGTTTCTCGATGAGGGGCTTGTGAAAATCTATTGTGTGGATGGGATCGATTCGCTTAGTTGGTACAATAAAGGTATTCCTGCTGCTGATCGTGTAAAGAATCACATGTGGTATGATCTTATGCTGTTGAATGAACTGGTTCCGCTGGCCCAGCGTGAAACAGGCGTTCATCGTGTGGCTATGGCAGGTTGCAGTTTCGGGGGATATCACGCTACTAATTTTGCCTTTAAGCACCCGGAAGTAGTAAAGTATGTTTTCAATATGGGTGCGGCTTTTGATATTCATGATCAGCTGGATGGCTACTATGATGATAATGTCTATTTTAACAATCCACCTGACTTTATACCTAATGCACAAAATCCTTTCTTCCAAGATATGTTTGTTGTGCTGGGCACCGGTACCCAGGATATGTGCTGGAATGCCAATGAAAAAATGGCGTCTATCTTTCGTGCGAAAGGAATCAACCACTGGCTTGACGTTCGGCATAATGCACCCCACGATTGGCCTGCCTGGCGAGAGATGTTTCCGCATTACCTGTCGTTGATTAAATGAGGAAATATTTTTTTCTACTGGTTGGACTTGTTATTGGTTGTTGTCAAGTTTATTCAAAGCCAATTCATGAAAAATTTGCCACTAACATTGGTGGGATCAAACAATGGATAAAGATTGATTCAGATGATGCCAATAAGCCGATCTTACTTTTCCTTCACGGAGGCCCCGGCAATTCAGTGATCAGCTACGCGAATAAGTTTACGGATCAACTTCAAAAACATTTCGTTGTTGTGCTGTGGGATCAGCGTGAATCGGGCGAGACAAAGAAATTAAATTCATCTTCTCAACCACTCACTGTTAGTCTTTTTGAATCAGACGCTGTGGAAGTGATTAATTATTTGCGCGAGCGATTCCATCAAGGCAAGGTTTTTTTAGCGGGTCATTCTTGGGGAGGATTTCTTGCACTTCAAGTTGCTTCGCATCATGCAGAGTTGTTGTTGGGATGTTTCGCAGCTGCGCCTATGGTTCACCAGGTGGAGAGCGAACAACTTTCGTTGCAAAAAATGAAAGACATTGCTGTGCAACAAAAGAACACGGCTGCGATTGAAGACTTAAACAAAATTCAAGTCCCATTCAAAAACGGAGAACAGCTTTACTTCCATCGCAAGTGGTTGAATGAATTGATTGATCAACGCAAGGCTCCCTTCGGGAAAAAATACGTGGAAAATTGGGCAAACACCTGGCTTCCGCTTTTCAACGAAGCGGCAGCAATCGATTTTAGAATGGCGGCTCCTGAAATGAAGTGCCCGGTCTATTTCCTGGTGGGCGCCAAAGACTATCAGACCAACTTCGAAATCACAAAAAGATATTTTGAAAAACTGAAAGCCCCGAAAAAAGAGTTATTTTGGTTCGAACAATCTTCTCATCTTTTAAATCTCACAGAACCAAAGAAATTCCAGGATGTAATTATCTCAACCCTTACCCAGTAATTATTATGAAGCGAATCGGAATACTATATGGCATGGAGCGTTCCTTCCCGGAAGCGTTTGTCGAAGCGGTAAATAAGATGGGGCTCAAAGACATCAAGGCCGAGCCGGTGCTGATAGACAAAGTGCAGCAAGGTGTGGGTGATGATTATGCGGTGATTATCGATCGCATCTCGCAAGATGTTCCGTTCTATCGCGCATATTTGAAAAATGCGGCTTGTGCCGGCACGGCTGTCATCAATAATCCATTTTGGTTTAGTGCGGATGAGAAATTCTTTAACAACTCGCTGGCAACACGCATCGGTGTTCCTGTACCAAAAACAGTGATACTGCCGTCACATGATCGTCCGACTGATACTACGGATTCATCATTTAGCAACCTGAAATTTCCCTTGAGTTGGGAAAAGATTTTTGAATACATCGGCTGGCCTGCATACATGAAGCCGCATTCCGGAGGTGGATGGAAAAACGTGTACAAACTGAATGGCCCCGATGACTTCTTCCGTGCTTATAAAGAGACGGGACAACTTGTGATGTTATTGCAGGAGGAAATTGTCTTCACTGAATATTTCCGTTGCTATTGCCTTGGAAGAAAATATGTGCGCGTGATGCAGTATGAGCCGCGCAATCCACATCACCTTCGCTATGCAGTGAATGGCCCGCCCGCATCGGCTAAGCTGGTAAAGCAAATTCACGATTATGTATTGGAGCTATGTAATGCGTTAGGTTATGATTTCAATACTGTAGAGATGGCCGTGCGCGATGGAGTGCCTTATGCCATTGACTTTTGCAATCCCGCTCCCGATGCAGACGTAAAATCAGTTGGTCAGGAGAATTTTGATTGGGTTGTAGAACATGCTGCGAAGATGGCGGTAGAAAGAGCCAAAGCACAGAAACCTGGACAAGACAACCTCACGTGGGGAACGTTTGTGAGAAATTCGGTGGCGGCCGAAGGAAACGTCTCTGATAAAGGCGTTTCACGCAAAGTCGCAAAGGCGCCAAGAAAAGACGGTAAGTAATGATAAATAAAACCTTAGCGTCTTAGCGTCTTTGCGCGAAATAGTTGCACGCAAAGCCGCGAAGAACGCAAAGAGAGTCCCAAGATGACAGAGAACGAGCTTTCAAAAATAATTGTCGATTGTTGTTTCAAGATTCATACTGAAATGGGACCCGGTCTTTTTGAATCTGTTTATGAAGAATGCCTTTATTATCTTTTGATTAAGAATGATCTCCTTGTTGAGCAACAAAAAGAAATTCCGGTAATTTTTCAGAACGTTAAGATGGAGCTTGGCTTAAGAGCAGACTTGATTGTAGAGAGAAAAGTGATCATAGAACTTAAATCAATTGATGGATTGGCAACAGTACATCACAAACAAGTGCTCACTTACCTCCGCTTGACTGGAATGAAACTCGGCTTGCTGATTAACTTTGATGAAGCGTTGATCAAGGATGGAATTCATAGAATTGTAAATAACTTATAAAAAACTTAGCGCCTTAGCGTCTTTGCGTGAAACAATATGGAAAAATTTACCCTCGGAGTTGAAGAAGAATACATGGTGATCGATCCCGTGACGCGAGAGTTGAAATCACATGATCAGAAAATTGTAGAGATCGCTTCAAAAGTTTTGGGCGATCATGTGAAAGCAGAGATGCATCAAGCGGTGGTGGAGGTAGGCTCAAGCATCTGTAAAAATGTAGACGAAGCGCGCGAAGATATTTCTAAGCTGCGCAAATATGTTGGCCAGGTAGCGGGGGATTTGAATCTGAAAATCGGGGCAGCAGGCACACATCCGTTTTCGCACTGGAGCAAACAGCTTATCACACCTAATCCTCGTTATGATGAGATCGTGAATGAGATGCAGGAAGCTGCTCGTTCAAATTTAATTTTTGGTTTGCATGTGCACGTGGGTATCAGTGATAAGAATATGGCCATCCATATCATGAACACGGTGCGCTACTTTTTGCCACATGTGTTTGCACTGTCTACCAACTCGCCCTTTTGGGAAGGCCGCAATACCGGCTTCAAGTCGTTTCGCACCAAAGTGTTTGACAAATTCCCGCGCACGGGTATCCCCGATTACTTCAACGACTGGGATGATTTCAAAAACTACATTAATTTATTGATTCGCACACGCTGCATCGACAATGCCAAAAAAATCTGGTGGGATGTGCGCGTGCATCCGTTCTTCGATACGATTGAATTTCGCATCTGCGATGTGCCATTGCTCGTAGAGGAAACGATGGCCATCACCGCTATCTTCCAGGCATTGGTGGCTAAGCTTTACAAACTGCGCAAGCAGAACATGAGCTTCATCAACTACAATCGCGCGCTCATCAACGAAAATAAGTGGCGCGCCTCGCGCTACGGCCTTGATGGCAAACTCATCGACTTTGGTAAGCAGGAAGAAGTGGACATGCGCGCCCTCGCCCTAGAGCTGCTCGACTTTATTGATGATGTGGTAGACGGCCTCGGCAGTCGTGATGCGTTAAACTATGTTCATAAAATCCTGGAGCACGGCACCGGAGCCGATCGCCAGCTCAAGGTTTTTCAGGAAACCCAAAGCCTGGAGAAAGTGGTGGATTATATTTCGGAGCAGACGATGATGTGATTTAGTTTCTGCAAATGAGTTTTGAACTTTCAAATAGTCAAAGAGAATATTTTGGGATTGAACCTATAAAATCTTTTTGGAGAAGGACTTTTCTTAAAGGCGGTCCTTACAGGTCAGACAGTGTAATTTATTTTGAAGGAGACATTTTGAAGCGGCAGATCATCTCAACTGAAGATGAATACCATGAAGTTCAATATGAGGAGCAAACCCGTGGAGGGGATATTCTTTTGCCAAAGACAGCAAAGGGTAAAGAAAGTAAACTAACAGGATCAACACTAGCATCGCGAACACCGCTTGGTGTTTACTTATACGTTAGTAAATATTCCGGTATCCGAATCAGAAATCACACATCGCAAGCGACATTTTATTAAACGGACTGGGAGTCTGACAACTTTAATAGAGGAACTAACATCATCGAATTAATTGAGACATTTATAAAGGAGGCTCCGACATCTCACTTGTCAGAGATTGATGATTTCAAGAATGGAAATAGGAAGAACATTAAGTATCAGACTGGAGATATTTTTTCTTTTAAGATTAGTAGAACGGAGTTTGGATTCGGAAGAATACTACTGGATGTTAATTCTCTTCGCAAGAAAAAACTTATTCCTTCGGGCCATGGTTTGAATTATTTGATGGGGCCTCCGATTTTAGTTGAAATTTTTGCTTACACTTCTCCAGTCATTAAAGTTGATGTTGATAATTTGATCATGAGTCCTGTTCTGCCTTCAGACTACATGATGGATAGCGTCATTTATTATGGCGACTACGAAATCATCGGACATAGGGAAGTTGAAGAGAGCCAATTTCATTTTCCATTGTCATATGGTAGAGTACTTGACCATAGTTTGAAGAATGTATTCTTTCAATGGGGATTAATCCATAAAGAATTACCATTGGCTAAGTTCGACAAGTATTTGTTCGGTGAGAACTTACTACTTCCAAATGATAGTCCCTCACGCCAAGTCAAGAACCCATATGGTTATTATTCAATTGGATTTTCTCATCATTATAAAGGTCATGACATTAAACGCACTATCGCGAATAATGGCAATTTTGAATTTAATGAATCTGTTTACTACGGGCGACAATTCGATTTGAGGAATCCAAAGAACTCAAAAGTAAAAGATGAAATAATGCATGCCTTTGGTTTGAACCCGAAAGCGAGTTACGAGGATAATAGAGCTTTGACGAATACAATAAAAACGAAAGAACTAATTGATAAATTGAAAGGCTAAGAACTTATCTTTGCAAACCTAAACTATGAAGATCGCGATTTTGGATTTGTATGAAGGAGAAGCCAACGAGGGCATGCGCTGTATCCGCGATATAGTGGAGCAATTTATCAGTCAGTGCTCGTTTCCTGTTTCGTATGAGGTGTTTGATGTGCGCCAGAAACTTGAGATGGCAAACCTTGACTTTGATGTTTTTATTTCTTCCGGTGGGCCGGGAAGCCCGATCACCAGCCAGGGATCGAAGTGGGAACGGAATTATTTTTCGCTCATGGATGGAATCCTCCAGCACAATCGTGAAAACCCGTCAAATCCCAAGCATGTGTTTTTGATTTGCCATTCGATGCAAATCTTTTGTCGCTATTACAATTACGCCCGCATTACGAAACGCAAGAGCACGGCCTTTGGCGTGATGCCTATTCACAAAACCAAAGCTGGAAGAGATGAGTCTGTATTGCTGCATCTCCAAGATCCGTTCTATGCCGTAGACTCGCGTGATTACCAGATCATTCAGCCCGATGAAGAAAAAATACGCAAAGGTGGCGGACAAATTTTGTGTATTGAAAAAGAGCGGCCCCATATTTTGCTCGAACGTGCGGTGATGGCTATTCGCTTCAATCAATTTATGATCGGCACACAGTTTCATCCCGAAGCAGATTCAGACGGCATGCATCGTTACTTTTTGCGCGAAGACAAGAAGAATATGGTGATCAAGAAATATGGTGAGCGCAAATATTTTCAAATGATGCAGATGTTGAATGAACCGGACAAAATCAAACTGACATATAGAAGTGTGTTGCCATCGTTTTTGAAAATTGCTTCAAGAGCTTATTCTTCTGTTGAGGCATGATTAACGAAGTTCGCCAGCGCTACAACGAATCGTTCTCGGAAGAGAAGTATCAGACGTTTTTAGCTAATCTTAATCGGGCATTCAACCACAAAATTACTTTTCGCGTGGCGGAGAGCCCGGTGTTTGTTGGCAGGTCTTTTAAAGAAAAGCTTTTCAAAGCCTCTGATCAGATCATCGATTTTCTTGTGCGTGATGATTTTAAAAAAATCACAGAGCGAGCTATTCCACAACACCTTTGTGTTCCGAACGAAACAAATCATACTCATTTTCTCGCTCTTGACTTTGCAGTTGTTAAAGATGATCGTGGCGAGCTTTCTCCGCGATTGATTGAGATGCAGGGATTTCCTTCGCTATTTGGTTGGCAGAATTTTCTTGCAAGTCAATTCAAAAAAGGATTTTATTGCCCCGCTAATTTTCAGAATCATTTTGGATTGAATGAAGAACAATATCAATCATTGTTCAAAAATTTCTTGTTGAATGGTCACGATCCTGAGAATGTAATTTTATTAGAGATTGATCCCCTCAAGCAAAACACGGCTATTGATTTTATCATTACCGAAAAAATGATCGGTGTTGCTCCAGTGCATGTAGAAGATATTGTAAAAGAGGGCAGGAGCCTTTTTTATCATAAGAATGGAAGGAAGATTCAAATCAAGCGCATCTACAATCGGGTGATCTTTGATGAGTTGGTGAAGCGGCCGGATTTAAAAATGCAGTTTCGATTTACGGACGATTTGGATGTGGAGTGGATTGGACATCCGAATTGGTTTTTTCGCATCAGTAAATTCACCATGCCCTTTATCAAAAGTGAATTTATCCCCGAATGTAAATTTCTAAGTGACTATAAAATATTCCCGGTTGACCTGGAAAATTATGTGTTGAAGCCTTTGTTTTCTTTTTCAGGAAGTGGCGTGATCTTTCATCTCAAGGAGAGTGATTTGAATTCCATTCCGGTTTCGGAGCGAACCAATTACATGCTGCAACGAAAAGTAAATTACGAGCCGGTGATTCAGGCGCCTGACGGAATGGTTAAAACTGAAATCAGACTGATGTTCATATGGAAGGACAACGAGGCGCGACCAACACTAGTTACCAACCTGGCGCGCCTCAGTCGCGGAGAGATGATAGGCGTAAAATACAACAAAGACAAAACGTGGGTGGGTGGATCGGTTTGCTTTTTTGAAGAGTGATCAGAGTGTAGCTACCATTATTCTGTCTTTTCCTTCCAGATCTTTCAATAGTTTTACAGCGGAGAATCCGTTTTCCTCAAAGTGTTCTCTTATCTCTTTTGCTACCAACGGATTAATTTCTGCCATTACTTTCCCTTTTGGCTTAAGGAGCTGCTTTCCCTGTTTGGCCAATGCCTCGTAAAAAAGAAGAGGATTGGAATCAGGGACAAATAAAGCAAGGTGTGGTTCATAGTTAAGAACATTTGAATTCATTTGTTCTTTTTCTTTGTCCATTACATAAGGTGGATTACTAACGAGGAAATCAAGATTGGAAATGGTCAGATTCTCGTTCAAAAAATCTCCTTTAATAAATTCAACTGAGGCAACAAGTAAGTTGGCATTCTCTTTCGCGATAGCAAGAGCTTGGGCACTTACATCCATCGCGAAAACTTTTGAGCCAGGAATTTCAAGAGCAAGGGAAATAGCGATGCAACCACTTCCGGTTCCTACATCTAAGATAGATGGAGGAATTATCTTTTGGTTTATTACTTCCTGCACGAGCAGCTCAGTCTCTGGTCGTGGAATTAGGACTGATGAATTTACTTTAAACTTTCGATTTCTAAACCAAGCGGTGCCCGTAATGTATTGTATCGGTTCATGAGCGTTGATCCGTTGTATTTCATCCAGGAGGTCGTTGATTGAACCGGATACTTGTTTGCCAAGTAAAATATCATTTTGGTTTATTTGCAGTTTTTCTTCCAAAAGGAAATAGGTGATGGCAGCTGCCTCGGATCGGTCTTCAATCGTAATTTTATTTACTGCTTCTTGAAAAAGTTCTTTGGAATTGGTCATGCCGAAAATGATCTTTGCAATGATAGCAATTTGTAATGACACAGGACGAACTTTTCATGCAGCGTGCGCTGGAGCTGGCTCTTCTGGGTGTAGGCCACGTAAGCCCTAATCCACGGGTAGGTTGTGTGATTGTTCATGATGGAAAAATTATTGGCGAAGGCTGGCACCGGAAATATGGCGAGGCCCATGCGGAAGTAAATGCAATTAATTCTGTAAAAGATCAGTCGTTGCTATCACAAAGTACTTTATATGTTAATCTTGAACCATGTGCGCACTTTGGAAAGACTCCACCTTGTGCTGACCTGGTTGTGGAAAAGAAAATTAGGCGAGTTGTGATCGCGAATTTGGATTCTAATCCGCTTGTGGGCGGAAAGGGAATCAAAAAACTAAGAGATGCCAGCATTGAAGTACAGACCGGTATTTTGGAGGACGAAGGTCGTGAATTAAACAAGCGCTTTTTTACTTCCATCGAAAAGCAAAGACCGTTCGTCATTTTAAAATGGGCACAAACGGCTGATGGCTTTGTTGCGCGAAGCAACTATGAATCAAAATGGATAAGTCATGATTTATCGCGTCAATTGGTTCATAAAATGAGATGCGAGGAAGATGCGGTATTGGTTGGCACCCGAACGGCTTCGCACGACAATCCAAAGTTAACTGTGCGCGATTGGAGCGGAAGAAACCCTGTGCGAATTGTGATCGATCGTTTCTTGAGATTGCCGCACTCCCTTCATCTTTTAGATGGTTCACAACCTACATTGGTTTATAATGTATTGAAGCACGAGGAGCATGGTAAACTCGCTTTTGTTCGCATTGATGAAGAAGATTTTATTCATCATCTCGTTAAGAATTTGCATGAGCGAAAAGTTCAATCTGTTATTGTTGAAGGCGGTTCTCAAACCTTGCAGTTGTTTATGAGTGTCAATCTTTGGGATGAAGCTCATGTTTTCGTTTCTGATCGAACGTTCGGACAAGGAATAGCCGCGCCAGTCATTCAAGGAAAAATAATTAGCTCATCCAAAGTGGGTGACGACTTGCTGTCTGTCTATCATCCCTCCGAAAAGAGATCGGGTTCTTGAAGAGACTAGTCCCATGCACGGACAAATTTGCCCGAAGGCGGGCATCACTCTTG
>CAZNCO010000075.1:0-11800 GCA_964571345.1 uncultured Ohtaekwangia sp. | reverse complement strand
GTTTTATTCGTTGGGTTTTGATGGCTTTCACCATACTCTGCGAGAAGTTGATCAATCTTGCGCATATTATTACCAAATTAGTTTAAGACCTAGATCAGAATACAAATGAAATGATGCATCTTTTGAAATAATCGTGAAATCTTTTTGCAAGGCTTTCCAAATCAACATTCGATCAAAAGGATCCCGATGACCTACAAACCAGGGAAGTTTATAACTTGTTGCAGCTAAAGACGGAGATAGTTCCAAAATTATGAAATTGCTTTGTTCTGCAAGCCCAAGCATTTGTTCTACACGCACACTTCCCAAATCTATTTTGCCAACGGATTTCTTTATTGCCAATTCCCAGAAAGTAATAACGCTCACACAAATTTCATGAGAACTATCTTCCACCAAAGACAAAGCTTTTTTTGAAAGCATACTTCTATCGGCAATCGACCAAATGAAAGTGTGGGTATCCAAAAGGTATTTCAAAGTCCTAAAAATTCTTCTGTTGTCATTTTAAAATCCGGAGAAAAAGAAATTTTAACCTTGCCTTCTAATTGCCCCAATTTCCGTTTTGCTTTTTTCTTCTCCTGAAACGGAACGATCCGGGCTACCTTTTTCTTCTTACGTCCATATTCTACCACAAATTCTTCGCCTTTGCTCACCTTCTCAAGGTAATAAGCAAAATTATTTTTGAGTTCTGCGCTTGAAACAGTTTTCATATTCAAATCTATCCCAAAGTTGACAACTTGTCAAGTTTTGGTTTTCACTTTCGTCCAGTCTTTTATTTGCCAAACAGTCTTACCATTGGTTAACTGCTTTCCTTGAGCGTCTACAATATTTACTTCTGACACAACCTCCACCGATTCTTTTACTTTCAACGGTTCGATCACGTTTTTTGAAATCCATTCTTCTGATATGCGAAACTCGCCAAACGCATCTGATTTGCCCTGGTAGAGATAATTGATTTCCAACTTTTTCAAAATGATCCTGTATTTGGCCGGGTCTAGTTTCATCACAAAAACAAAGCCTCCTGTGATTTCGGTGATGGTGGCCAATGCACAGGCATGAAGACCTTTAAGGTGATTCAGATTTTTAGTCTTATAGGGCAACCTGGTGCGCACATGGTAATCACCGATTTCGATAATCCTGAATCCATGCGGACGATTGAACGGTATCATCCTTTCAAACGACCAATTCAAAAGCCACAAATAAAACGCTGATGATTTTGCTTTTTCAACTATCTTGGCGGGATTCATGGGTGAGGGTTAATGGTTTTTAAGTTATTTGTTAATAGTAACAATTCAATCGAAAGCTAATCACTATTAACTTCAGCTTTAACAATTATCTAAATTATGAAAAAGAAAGTGATTGTACTTGGTGCCGGACTGGTTGGAAAAGCCATGGCTATTGACCTGGCAAAAGATTTTGATGTAACGGCTGCTGATATTAATGAAGAAGCTTTAAAGTCGCTGCCTCAATATGGAATCCAGACTTTTCAGTTTGACTTCAGTGATCTCACGATTTTTCATGCTTCGATTCAGCCTTTTGACCTGGTAATTGGCGCGGTGCCCGGCTTTATGGGGTTGCGCAATGCACAGTGGGTAATCGAGGCGGGAAAAAATATGGTAGACATCTCGTTCTTTCCGGAAGATCCTTTTCAACTTGACGAATTGGCCAAGAAAAATAACGTCACCATTGTTACAGATTGCGGAGTGGCTCCCGGCATGGGCAATATCATTTTAGGTTATCACAACCAGCGAATGAAAATCAATACCTATGAATGCCTGGTGGGCGGCTTGCCGATGGTTCGGGAATGGCCTTATGAATACAAAGCCGTATTCTCACCAATCGATGTGATCGAAGAATACATTCGTCCGGCACGTTATGTTCAAAATGGTGCGATTGTGATTAAAGAAGCGTTGTCAGATCCTGAATTGATTCACTTCGCAGGAGTGGGAACCTTGGAATCCTGGAATTCAGATGGCTTGCGTTCGTTGATCAAGACGATGCCCAACATGCCAAATATGATTGAGAAAACTCTTCGCTATCCCGGCTGCATTGAAGACTTGCGCGGTTTGCGCGAAACTGGTTTCTTCAATTACGAGCCTGTGGAAATTAATGGAGTGAAGATCAGACCTGTGGATGTTACCGCCAAACTTCTCTTCCCGAAATGGAAGCTTAAACCAGGCGAAGAAGAGTTTACTGTGATGCGCATTCGCATGGCTGGCGAAGAGAACGGAACCAGCAAAACCTACGAATACAACCTCCTCGATCGCACGGAGAAATCTTCAGGTACATTATCCATGGCAAGAACAACAGGATATACGTGCACTGCAGCTGCTCACCTGGTGGCTGACGGTAAATTCAACCGAAAAGGAATCTGCCCACCTGAATATTTAGGTGAAGACGAGAGCAACTTCAAGTTCATTGTTGATTACCTGGAGAAGCGAGGAGTTCATTACTCTGTTGAATCAAAATAGAAAACTAAAGTCCCGCCCACGGGACTTTTTTTATGTCAATAAAATCTGACCGGAGGCTTGACGGATGACTTCCTCCGAGGAAAAAAATTATTACCTTACGCACTTTATGATTTCTGGATGACTATAAAAAAATCCCCCAGCCTGCTTCAGGCCTTTATTCCAATAGGCGCTCTGGTTCTTCTGCTGTCCATTAATGTTTTTGTGTTTGGTACCGGTGATAATGAGTCAATTAAAGTAGCCGCCACCGATGGCCCTAATCAGATCGCTTTGATATTGGCGGCCTCCATTGCCGGGATTATTTCGTGGCGACTAGGGTATAGTTGGGACGACATTGAACATAGCATCGTAAAAAGCATCAGCTCCGCCATGGGGGCCATGTTGATTTTACTTGTAATCGGTTCTTTGTCAGGTGCCTGGTTGCTAAGCGGTATTGTTCCTGCCATGATTTACTACGGCTTAAAAATTTTAAATCCAACGATCTTCCTTTTTGCTTCCTGCATCGTGTGCTGTATTGTGTCTCTTGCTACAGGCAGTTCATGGTCTACGATTGCTACAGTAGGAATCGCCTTGTTAGGAATTGGAAAAACATTGGGAATTCACGAAGGTGTAGTAGCGGGAGCTCTGATATCCGGTGCCTACTTTGGCGATAAGATGTCACCTTTGTCAGATACTACGAACCTGGCTCCTGCGATGGCCGGAACAGACCTTTTCACGCATGTGAAGTATATGATTTTTACAACTGTGCCAACACTTGCCATCACGCTTATCATATTTTTCATTTGGGGATTTGCATTGAACACTTCTGATGTAACAACTTCCACAGACGAAGTATTAAAGGCAATTGATTCAGCCTTCAACCTCAATCCTATTTTATTTGTGGTGCCTGCACTGACATTATTTATGATTGTGCGCAAAGTGCCTGCTCTTCCTGCTTTGCTGGTAGGAACTATCTTAGGTGGAATTTGTGCGGTCATCTTTCAGCCGCAAATCATCGCACAGGTATCCGGTGGCGAAGTAGATGGGATAAAAGGAGCCTTTGTTGCAGTGATGAAATCATTTGCGGTAACCACAAGTATCCAGACCGACAATAAGATGATCAATGAACTTCTGTCCTCGGGAGGGATGGCCGGAATGTTGAACACCATCTGGTTGATTTTAGGAGCGATGGTATTTGGTGGCGTGATGGAGTCCTGCGGGTTGCTAAAAAGAATTGTGGAGGAGATTATCAAGTTTGCGCATTCAACGGGTTCACTCGTTGCGTCTACAGCGGTTACTTGTGTATTCTTCAATCTTACTGCTGGTGATCAATACATGGCCATCGCGGTGCCCGGAAGAATGTTTGCAGACACATATCGCAGACGAGGATATAAACCCGAATTATTAAGTCGCACATTAGAAGATTCTGGTACCGTAACATCTGTATTAATTCCCTGGAATACCTGTGGCGCCACACAGTCACGCGTATTGGGCATTTCCACGTGGGCATATGCACCTTATTGTTTCTTCTGTATTATCAGTCCGCTGATGACAGTGTTGATGGCTTATTTGAATTTTAAAATCCGCAGGTTAGATGACGACAAAAAGCCAGCCTGATTTCAATCCGAAGATCACCAACGAAGAAATCAATCTCCTTCCGCTGGGCGCTTTTTCAGGTGAAATTATTTTGATCTCGCATCCGGAGAACCTGCGAGCTGCCTTTGATGAAATAAATCGGTATAGCGTGGTGGGGTTTGATACGGAAACAAAACCTGTATTTGTTCGCGGCCATCAAAACAAAGTTGCGTTGATGCAGATTGCCGTTGAGAAAAAAGTTTTTCTGATCCGCTTAAAAGCGACTGGCATCACACAAGAGATCATCGACTTCCTTGAAAATGATCAAATTTTGAAAGCAGGTGTTGCTTTGCGCGATGATGTAAAAGCTCTGCAGCGAATTCGTCACTTCAAACCGGGTGGCATCGCTGAACTTAATGAGATGGCGAAAAAAGCCGGCCTTGAAATAGAAGGCGTTAGAAAACTTGCAGGATTGTTATTGGGTTTCCGCATTTCCAAAAGTGCTCAAACAAGCAATTGGGAAGCTGCTGAACTAAATGAAAAACAACTAAGTTACGCAGCCACCGATGCGTGGGTTTGTTTGGAGGTTTACAAGAGGCTGTCGGGAAATATTGAGTGAGTTAAAACAATTATCAACCCGAACAAGATCATAGAGGTGCCAACCTCAACACAACTCCATCAATATCTTCCGTAAGTCTAATCTGACATCCAAGTCTACTACTATCTTTTACGTGAAAAGCCTGATCTAGCATGGCGAGTTCAGAATCGCTTTGTTCCGGAAGTTGCGTATCGGATTCAAGATAGCATTGACAGGTAGCGCACAGGGCCATTCCTCCGCACTTTCCTTCCACCGGAAGTTCATACACCTTGCAGAGCTCCATGACATTCATGTTCATATCCGTGGGCCCCTCCAGGTCATGAGCCTTTCCTTCGCGGTCGATGATCGTAACCTTAATTGTATTTTCCTTACTCATAATTAAAATCCACTTACACCATTCACGGTAGTATATTTCAACACGTTCTTTTTGTTTGGATAGATGCGCGCAAAGGCAGACTGCACAGCAAGTGTTCCTTCATGAAATCCGCACAAAATCAATTTCAACTTTCCCGGGTACGTATTAATGTCTCCCACCGCATAAATTCCTTTTCGATTAGTGGAGTAGTCAAACGTATCTACCTTCACGGCATTCTTATCGATCTCCAAGCCCCAATCGGCAATCGGGCCCAAGCTCGGAGTAAGACCAAATAGCGGAATGAAATGATCGGTATCGCGAACTATTTCACCCAGCTTCTCATGCTTAATCACCACCGATCCTACTCTCCCTGAATGATTAGGATTAATGTCAACCACTTCTGATTCTGTGATCAATTCAATCTCTCCGGCATTGGCCATGTCCATCACTTTTTGAACTGAATCCAAATGACCTCTGAAAGAAGTTCTTCTGTGAACGAGCACCAGGTTTTTTACAATTTGATTTTCGATCAGGTAGATGGTCCAGTCCAGAGCCGAATCGCCACCACCGGCTACCACCACGCGCTTACCACGATAGATTTCAGGGTCTTTGATGATGTACTCCACTCCCTTGTCTTCATATTTCTCAAGATCCGCAATCGGGGGCTTGCGCGGCTCAAACACACCCAAGCCTCCTGCAATGCTTACAATCGGGGCTTCATGCTTAGTTCCTTTATTCGTGGTAACAATATATTTGTTATCTACTTCATCAATTTTCACGCAAGTTTCTCCAAGCGTAAACCCCGGTTTGAAAACTGCACATTGCTCCATTAGTTTTTCAATCAGCTCTCCGGCATTTACGGTTGGGTAGCCCGGAATATCGTAAATCGGCTTTTTAGGATAAATCTCAATCAACTGACCACCGGGCTGCGGCAATGAATCAATCAGATGGCAGCGAAGTTTCAGCAAACCAGCTTCAAAAACAGTGAATAAACCCACCGGCCCTGCACCAATAATAATAATGTCTGTCTGGATCATATCAGAAAATAAGCGCGAAAATAACTAAAAGTCTACAGTCAACCGTCAATGTCAACCACTAGGATCAACTAAGTGCAACTGATCCGTTAAACAGAGATTTCAAGACAAGGTTATACAAGCTCATCTTATTTTGCGATAATCCTACCTATTAATTACATATCGCACGGCACATTCAAACTATTTGGCTTAACTTTGTGTTTTGGATTTTATGAGCGACAACATCCTTCACGAATGCGGCATTGCCCTCATCCGATTGCGCAAACCTCTCTCCTACTACATCGAAAAATATGGCCCTACCTATGCCATGAACAAGATGTACATTTTAATGGAAAAACAGCACAACCGAGGACAGGACGGTGCCGGGATTGCAAACATCAAAATTGATCAGCAGCCCGGCTTTCGTTTTTTTAGCCGGTATCGCTCCATTAAATCGCAGCCTGTGGCACACCTTTTCAAGAAGATTGGAAAGAAATACAAGGAAGCCATGAAGGAAGGCAAAGAAAAATTCAAAGATGAAAATTGGCTGAAGCGGAATGTGGCTTTCACAGGAGAACTTTGGCTCGGGCATTTGCGCTACGGAACACACGGCAAAAACAGCATTGAAAATGTGCATCCTTTCCTTCGGCAGAATAACTGGCGAAGCCGTAACCTGGTGATGGCGGGGAACTTTAACATGACCAACGTAGACGAACTTTTCGATATCCTGGTGGATTTAGGTCAGCACCCAAAAGATAAGGTAGACACAGTAACGGTGATGGAAAAAATCGGGCACTTCCTTGACGAAGAGGTACAGACGTTATTCGAAAAATACAAAGAGCAGTTTTCCAATCGCGAAGTTTCTGATATTATCGAAAATGAATTGGATGTAGCCCGTCTTTTAAGACGTGCTTGCAAAGATTTTGATGGAGGCTATACGATGGCAGGGCTCATCGGCTCAGGTTCATCATTTGTAGTACGCGATCCTTCTGGCATTCGTCCTGCGTATTATTATGCTGACGATGAAATCGTAGTAGTGGCATCTGAAAAACCTGCTATCAAGACAGCATTCAATGTGAACTATGATCAGATCATGGAAATCCAGCCGGGTCATGCATTGATTGTAAACAAAGCCGGAGATTACGCGCAACACTCTATCATTCCTGCGCTGGAGAAAACTTCGTGCAGCTTTGAAAGAATTTATTTTTCGAGAGGTACTGATCCGGAAATTTATCGCGAGCGCAAGCAATTAGGGCGATTGCTGGTGCCTCAGGTTTTGAAGGCGATCAACTTTGATTTAAAAAACACGGTATTCTCGTACATTCCTAACACAGCGGAGACTGCATTTCTTGGGTTGATGGAAGGGATTTCAGAATACCTGGTAAGCAAGCAAAAGGAAATAATCCTAGAAGGGAAACCTTCGATGGATCCGATTGAAGAAGTGCTTTCGTTCCGCCCGAGGATGGAAAAAATCGTAATCAAAGATGTGAAGCTACGTACTTTTATTACTGATGACGACCATCGCGATGACATGGTGGCTCACGTGTATGACACGACCTACGAAGTGGTGAACAAAGGGAAAGACACCCTTGTCGTACTTGATGATTCGATTGTTCGCGGAACAACTTTGGAAAAAAGCATTTTAAAAATGCTCGATCGTTTGAGTCCTAAAAAGATTGTGGTGGTATCCTCGGCCCCTCAGATTCGCTTCCCAGATTGTTATGGAATTGACATGAGCAAGATGGGCGAGTTTGTTGCTTTCCGTGCGATGATAAAGTTATTGAAAGAACAAGGAAAAGATTACTTGCTGGGAGAAGTGTATGAACAATGCCAGGTGCAGGAAGAAAACCCACAAAATCATGTAAAGAAGTTATACAAACAATTCACGCCAGATGAGATCTCCGATAAGATCGCAGACATTGTGCGACCGGAAGGAATGAAGGCAGAACTTGAAGTAGTTTTCCAGACAATTGAAAATTTACACAAAGCCATTCCCAATCACTCAGGCGATTGGTATTTCACAGGCAATTACCCCACACCGGGTGGTATGCGGGTGGCAAATAAGTCGTATGTAAATTATATGGATGGAAAGTTGGTGCGGGCTTATTGACGAAATTCCGTACCAGTTCAATTATAATTTTTGGATCGAGAAGTCTGATCTCCTTAAGATATCCGTCAAAGTAGTCTTCAACACCTTTGAACTCCTTGACATTTTTATCAGGAATATTCGCTGCAAATACTAAAAGATCATTTCTGTGCTTAACGTACAGTGTCATCACATACATCTTTTGCCCCTTAAAACTTCCATTGGCTTTAACCAAAACTTGGTTTTCGCTTAACCTGTCATTTTTTTGAATAGTTAAGTCGGGAACCATTTTCTTGGCCTTTGCTAGATCCTTTTCAATTTCATCTTCAAAATTTCCTTTTGAATTAAGCTTGACTCCCGACAGAAAAGTAGCTCCTAGATTTTTGACGTTCGCAGAAAAAAATAATCCCACACATCCGAGACTATCCTTAAGAAAATCTTTACCGGTTGCATTTGATGGAATTTCCATTTCATATCCATAGAGAAAATCTTTGAATAGAGTTGCCGTTAATACTGAGTAAACGGTATCATTTGAATAATAAATTGCCCGATCAACTGAACCTGAACTATCGTAGAAAATCCATTTACCAACTTTTAGGTCGTTTTTCATTTCTCCCTTAAATCTTTTAACACCATCTTGGAAAAAGCCCCTTGCCATTCCCTCTTTCTTTCCATGAATCATTATGCTAACTTCTTCTAGCTTACCATTCTTATAGAAGAATTTCATAGAGTCTTCTTCAACTCCATTCACAAAAGTTGATTGCTTGCGCAACTCACCAGTTTCATAATAAAACCTAGACGAGCCAGATTGTTGCCCTCTATCAAATTCTACTAGAGATTTAATCGCCCCGCTTTCAAAATACTCAGTGACAGCGCTGTCAATTAGATCTCCTCTTTTAAAAAACCTCTGTTTTAGTTTCCCGTTCGGATAGTAAACCTCAAACTCCTTTAACTCATTTCTATTCTGACATGCCCAAAAAACTAGAGTTGTCGTGAGAAGAAAAACAATTACAACAAAATATTTATTCATAAGACATAAATACTAAATGTAGTCCTGAAATATAGCAATTGATTTATATATTGAAATCATTATGAGTGATCAGCTTTCTACTTTACAGAATTTGGTTAATGGTATTCAACCTCTCTCAGATTCCGACTGGACCTCCTTCGCTCCCATCTGGTCGCGAATCGAATTCAAAAGAAAAGAAATTGTAACCTCAGCTGGCGAAACTGAGAAGTATCTTTATTTCGTGATTGAGGGTGTACAGCGCGTTTATTATTTTGACGAGCAACAGCGTGAGGCAATACTCGTTTTCATGTATCCACCTTCATTTGGTGGAGTCATCGATTCACTGTTACTTCAGAAACCATCCAGGTACTTTTTCGAAACGCTCACCCCTTCAAAATTCTTAAGAGCATCCTCTTCCGATTTGTTTGATCAGATGGAGAAAAGCAAAGACATTCAAAAGCTCGTTCAAAAAGGAACTACTCAAACTTTATCAGGATTGCTGGAGCGAATGGTAGAACTGCAATGCTTCTCCTCCGAAGAGAAATTCAAAACACTTTTGAAACGCAGTCCGCACATTTTAAATCTCGTTCCGCATAAGTACATCGCGAACTATATCGGCATTGATGCCACGAATTTTAGTAAGCTGGTGAACCAGGTGAGGATTTAATCAGAGGTGAAAGGCGAAATGCGAAACGTGATTCCCAACCTCCAAACTTCAAAAAGTTGGTATTTGCCAAGAATCATTTTTAAATAGTGCATTTGCTTTGTGTCATCAAACAAAAGCAACATGAAAGCAGTAAAATCATCAGTACTTCTTAACCGGTTGGAAAATCAAGTTGAAAAACATTTAAAAGATACCATTGAACTCTTTCAAAACCTTCCGGATTCGAAATTACTTCAGCCAGCCGCGAATGGAGGCTGGAATATTGCGCAATGCCTGGAACATTTAAATCGGTATGCGAATCATTATCATGCAGAAATTGAAAAAGGACTTTCAAAAGATAATTCACCTGCATCAGAAGAATTCAAAAGCACGTGGTTTGGAAATTACTTCACCAAAATGCTCGATCCTGATTCTGGTCAAAAACCGATCAAAGCTTTCAAAGAATACAAACCCGTTCGTGAACTGGATGCCCATAAAGTAATAGCCGAATTTATTTCGCACCAGGAAAAACTGTTGATACTCCTTCGAACCGCCCAACATCACGATCTAAACAAAATCAAAATATCAATCTCCATTGCACGATGGTTGAAAACAAGATTAGGTGATACATTCCGGTTTTTGATCGCGCACAATGAACGGCACATGCGACAGGCAAAGAGGAATCTCAATTAGTTTCTGCCGTTCAAAAAACAATTCAGCGATAAGCGATCAATATCCTTTCGGGCAAACAATACTTTTCTTATGTTCAAGAGAATTTACGTCCTTGACCATGAAGAAAAACCACTTTCTCCTTTCGCTGGTTTGTGTTATCATTCTTTCGAATGCTTATTCACAAACTACTTTCGATCCAAAATATTTTGACAAGCTGAAATGGCGCAACATTGGGCCATTGCGCGGTGGTCGCTCGTTGAGTGCCACAGGTAGCCCCGGTCGACCACTTGAATATTATTTTGGAGCAACGGGCGGTGGACTGTGGAAGACTACCGATGGCGGAACTGAGTGGGCTCCCGTAACAGACGGACAAATCTCAAGTTCATCCATTGGCGCAGTAGCCGTAGCTGAAACCAATCCTGACATCATCTACATTGGCGGAGGTGAGACTGAATTGCGTGGCAGCATCACACAAGGCGATGGGATGTACAAATCAGTTGACGGTGGAAAAACATGGAGACACATCGGGTTGAAGGATGTGCAGGCCATCTCACGCATTCGCATTCATCCTACCAATCCTGAAATTGTCTATGTAACTGCGCTCGGGCATCCTTACGGTGATAGCGAAGATCGTGGCGTTTTTAAATCGGTGGATGGCGGCAACACGTGGAAAAAAGTTTTGTATTTGAATCCACAAGTAGGGGGAGCTGATTTGATCATTGACAGAACCAATCCCAAAACAGTCTATGCATCTACCTGGCGCGTGTATCGCAAAACCTGGAAGATGTGGGGCGGTGGAGATGGCTGCAAGCTATGGAAATCTGAAAATGGTGGCGACACATGGATCGATCTGACACAAAACCCTGGAATGCCTGCGCTGCCAATCGGTAAAATAGGTATAACCGTTTCACCTGCCGATCCGAATCGTCTTTGGGCCATCGTGGAAGCGAATGACGGTGGCGTGTATCGCAGCGATGACAAAGGAGCTACATGGAAAAAAGTAAATGAAGATCGAAAGCTTAGGCAGCGCGCTTTTTATTACTCAAGAATTTATGCCGACCCGGTTGACCGCGAAACTGTCTATTGCCTAAACGTGAATTTTTATAAGTCAACCGATGGAGGAATTAACTTCGACAAGGAAATAAATGGCCCACACGGTGACTATCATGATTTGTGGATTGATCCGAACAATCCATTACGAATGATTGTGGCTGACGATGGTGGTGGAAGTGTATCTGTGAACGGTGGAAAATCATGGACGGCCCAGGATTATTGCACCACGCAGTTTTATCATGTCACCACAACCAATCATGTTCCTTATCACGTAGCAGGAGCGCAACAAGATAATTCAACCATTGCAATACCCAGCGATGGATGGGATCATGAAAATGTATTAGGACAGTGGGGC